>NZ_AUPZ01000002.1:0-300000 GCF_000445475.1 Sulfurimonas hongkongensis | reverse complement strand
ATAATAATATCTTAACTATTAGTGGTGAGCGTAGGATGAGAAAAGAGATAAACAGGGAAGACTATTATCATCTAGAGAGTTCATTCGGTAGGTTTGAGAGAAGCTTTACTCTTCCTAAAGGGATTGATCAAGAAAAGATAAATGCAGAGTACAAAAACGGGAGACTTATAATAGATCTTGAGAGAGAAGAGTCTCTTAAACCAAAAGCTATAGAAGTAAAATAATTTTAGATAAAAATTGAACCTTCTTGTTAATCTATAAACTAGATTCCGTGTCAAACACAAAATGACAAAACACGCGTCATTCTGAACTCTAAAGAAACATTTTTGTATAGCAAAAAGTGATTCTCTTGTTTTGATTCAGGATCCAACTCAATAAAAGATTATAGTTTGTTAAAAAAGTTTCTAAGACCTTTTAGAGCTTAGAAGCTTTGGCTTATTTCAGCTTCATATCCACTCCATATTGTTATACTCCACATCGAAGTTAGAGTTTATCTTAAATGTTAAAGGTGTGTTTGATCTATGAAGAATGAAGAACTAAAAAAAAGAGACTTGGAAGTTTTGTGGCATCCTTGTACTCAGATGAAAGACCATGAAACACTGCCACTTATCCCTATAAAAAGAGCTTATGGAGTATATCTTGAAGACTTTGAAGAAAATATTTTTATCGATGCTGTTAGTAGCTGGTGGGTAAATATTTTCGGGCACACAAATGCTTATATAAATGAGAAGATAAAGGAGCAGTTAAATAGTCTAGAGCATGTAATTTTAGCGGGTTTTACTCATGAGCCAGTTGTAAAACTCTCTGAGAGACTCGTGGAGTTAACGCCAGATGGACTAAGTAAGTGTTTTTACTCTGATAATGGTTCAAGCGCTATAGAAGTGACCCTAAAGATGAGCTATCATGCTCATAAAAATGATAAAAAAATTGGCAAAGATATCTTTGTCTCACTCACAAACTCTTACCATGGCGAGACTATTGGAGCGCTGAGTGTTGGCGATGTAGAACTCTACAAGCAGACTTATGAGCCACTTTTACTAAAGACCATACAAACTCCAGTTCCAAGTGATACAAGTGTTACCTCTGCAAAAGAGGCCGCACAAAAATTTGAAGAGCTGTGCAAAGAGAGGTCTCACGAGATAAGTGCAATCATACTAGAGCCTCTTGTTCAAGGCGCTGGATATATGCATATGTACGATAGAGAATTTTTAGTTTTAGTGCGCGAGATTTGCTCAAGGTATGATGTGCACTTAATAGCAGATGAAGTTATGGTCGGTTTTGGACGAACAGGAGAGCTTTTTGCGTGTGAGAGTGCTGGAATTACACCTGATTTTATGGTGCTATCAAAAGGACTCACTGGTGGTTATCTTCCTCTCTCTGTCGTTTTAACCTCAGATGAGATATATGCTAAGTTTTATTGTGATTACAACGAACACAAGGCATTTTTACACTCTCACTCATATACAGGAAATGCACTTGCATGTGCGGCTGCAAATGCAACTCTTGATATTTTTGAAAAAGATAACGTAATAGAGCAAAACAGAAAAACGGCAGCGTATATGGCTGAAAAATTAGAGAAGTTTAAAGGGCTAAAAAATGTAGCATCCATCAGACAAACAGGAATGATATGTGCCATCGACTTAAAAGGTTATAAGAGCGAAGATAGAGTAGGCTTGAGAGTTTATACTTATGCGCTAGAGCATGGAGTACTGCTAAGGCCACTTGGTCATGTAGTCTACTTTATGCCACCATATACCATCACAAAAGAAGAGATAGATAGGGTAATGGATACAGCTTATGATGCTATCTCTGCTTTGTAAACATTTTTATCTTATCTTCAAGTCATGATTGGTTTGTTTGTTTGTTTGTTTGTTTAAAGTAGGACTAAATTGCTAAAAGGGCAGCTTGCCCATCACAACATCGTGACTATTTACATATTGCTCACACTTTGTGCCACCGAGCTTTAAACAAGCCTTTTGCCACTCTTTTGAATGTCCATCACCTTTTGTGAAGTTTTTGAGCTTAAACATAAGTGCGTGAGCATACTCATGCGCGATAACGCTATCTACCATATAGTCCATACTCTCTTGCATTACTTTTTTGTTTAGGTAGATTTTTATCTCGCCATTTTTGTAAGCTGTAAGACCATAGAGTCTACCTTTAAATCTATCTGTAACTATTAAAGGGACCCTAAAGCTAAAACCGTAATTTTTTTGCATAAGCCAAATAACTTCTTGCTCTTTTTGTGCTATGCGGTCTTTGTAACTTTGGGGTATGTCGTTGGTTTTAAAACTATAGTCATCATAGAAGTTCTTTGCTAAGATTAAAGATGCTAGGACTATGATGCCTAAGAAAAGAAGCTCGAACTTTTTTATAAACATAGTTTTATAAAACCTCTAGCTCATTTTTACTTGTCTTAAAGCAAAACTCTCTTGCTACAAACCAGTCAGCAATCTCTTTGTCACTATACTGATGTTCTCTTTGTTTTGGAGGAATGACACTATTTCTAACTTTAGAGCGGATGATGCCCATAACTATGTAACTAGCTATCAAAGATGCTATAGCTATAAAATAGTCTTGTATATACCAGACTATAAGTGCAACAATATATATGCCAAACTGTAAAAAAACTCTTATAAGAAAAGAGATGATTTTGCACTTTTTTGATTCTAGTTTTGGAGTTGCCTCAAGCATCTCTAAAATTTCATTATCCACTTCTATACCTTACTTTTAAGTTGTATGATTATAGCTAAACTATGTAAAATGCTAATAGACTAAAAATATGTGAGCCATATAGGCTAAACTTTTTTGATATCATTTGTAACTATTAACTATTTTTTGGTAATATACTTAAAATTTAAAAAAAGGACATTTAAGATGGCAAAACATCAATTTCAAACAGAAGCAAATCAAATACTAAACTTAATGATACACTCACTATATTCAAACAAAGAGATATTTCTTCGTGAGCTTGTCTCAAATGCATCAGATGCACTTGATAAACTAAATATGTTAGTTTTAACAGATGAGAAGTACAAAGGTGTGACTTTTGCTCCTAGAATCGACATTATTGCCGATAAAGAGACGAAAACTCTAACTGTTAAAGACTCTGGTATTGGTATGAATGAAGAGGATTTAATGAACAACTTGGGAACTATCGCTAAGTCTGGAACTAAAGCATTTTTAGAAAATCTTACTGGTGATCAAAAACAAGATTCTAATCTTATAGGTCAGTTTGGTGTTGGTTTTTATGCTTCTTTTATGGTTGCAAACAAGGTAGAAGTTATAACTAAAAAAGCAGGCGAGACGCAAGCATTTTTATGGACTAGTGCTGGTGATGGCGAGTTTGAAATATCAAAAAGTTCAAGAGACTCTCACGGAACTACTATAGTTATGCATCTAAACGATGATGAAGAAGAGTTTTTAGAGACTCATAGAATCGAGAGTATCATCAAAAAGTATTCAAATCACATCCCTTTTGCTATTTTTATGGATAAAGAGAAGCATATTCCCGCAGTTACAGATGATGATGGTAAAGAGACTGAGCCATCACGTACAGAGATAGAAAATACTCAAATAAATCGTGCAAATGCACTATGGACAATTTCAAAAAATGAAATTTCGGATGATGAATATAAAGATTTTTATAGCTCAATAGCTCACTCATCAGAAGAGCCGCTAACATGGATGCACAATAAAGCAGAAGGTGCTATAGAGTACACGACACTCTTTTACATCCCAAGTAAAGCACCGATGGATATGTACAGAGTTGATTACCAAACTGGTATCAAACTATATATCAACCGTGTATTTATTACAGATGATGAAAAAGAGTTGATGCCAACTTATCTAAGATTCTTAAGAGGTGTAATTGACTCAAAAGATTTGCCTCTAAATGTTTCTCGTGAGATTTTACAATCAAACGCAGTTATGAACAAGATAAAAAATGCTTCAGTTAAAAAAGTTCTCTCAGAACTCTCAAAGATGGCAAAAAAAGATCCTAAAAAGTACGAAGAGTTCTTTAATGAGTTTGGAAATGTTTTAAAAGAGGGTCTATATAGTGACTTTGCAAATCGTGAAAAAATCTTAGAGCTAATGAAATTTAATACACTAAACTCTGATGAAAAGGTTATGATAGAAGAGTTTGTTAAAAATGTAGATGAAGATAAAAAAGAGATATACTACATCACAGGAAAAGCATCACTCTCAATGCTAAAAGCATCTCCAGCTCTAGAGAAGTTTAAGTCTCGTGGCATCGATGTTTTAGTTTTAAATGAAGAAGTAGATACTATCATCTTCCCAATGGTAACTGAGTATAAAGAGTACAAGCTTATATCTGTAGCTGATGCAAAGTTTGAGGAGAGCGAAGATGAGAAAAAAGAGCAAGAAGAGGTTGCAAAATCTTTTGAAGGTTTAGCAAAAGAGTTTAAAGACGCACTTGGCGATGCTGTTAAATCAGTTGAGACTACATCAGATCTTGTTGACTCTCCTGTTAAACTAAAAGAGGATAAAGAAGACCCAGCTTATATGATGGCTCAAATGATGAAGCAGATGGGACAAGATACAGGAACTCCTGCACCTGCACCGATTTTACAGATAAATCCTAAGCATGAACTTCTTGTAAAACTAAAAAACTCAGCGGATCAAAATCTTATAAACGATGCTGCTCATGTTCTGCTTGACCAAGCAAAACTCTTTGATGGCATAGAGCTTGATGATACAGCAGACTTTATCTTAAGACTAAACAGAATTATCTCTAAAGCTATATAAATTTTTTCGTAGTGAGTGCATTTGGGCACTCACTTTTTTTTCTGAATAGAATCAGATACTTTTTCAAGCAAACCTTGAGGTTTCTTTTTAAAAGTCGGTGTTTTGTCTTCAAGTGGTAATGCAAAAGCTAAAATGATAAAAACAAATGAAAAAACTACACCACCTAACATACTAAGGATAAGTTTTAGTTGAAAATCACTCATATAGTTTTGCACCTTTATTAAATGTAGTAAGATTTTTAAATTATATCATGTTAAAATTACATATGCTAAAAATAACAGAGATTTTACTCTTATTGCTTCTTCTTAATTTAAACCTAGATGCCAAAGAGCCGCTACTTGGAATTTTAACCTCAGTAAACTCAAATGAGGTACAATCTTTTAATATATCAAAATTCAATTTAACATGCAGACCTTACGGTGTTTTGACACTAGAGAGACTTTACGCAATTTCCGATGATGGTTCAGTCTGCAAAGAGAAGATAGAGAGCATCTATGCTAAATATCCAGACCTTAAGTACTTTGCTCAAAGACTCTTAAAAAGACAGCAGAGATACCACTTTGTGCCAAAAGAAAAGGGTGAGTGTGTTTTGTATGCAAAAGGGCAGATGACTCTCTCAGAACTTCTCTTAGCTAAGGGGTTAGCATTAGTAAAACCTCTATTTGATGATGAAGAGTTTAGAGATGACTTCAATGTGGCCCAGAGAAAAGCTTCTCTAGAGAAGAGAGGTTTGTGGGAGAAGGATATTTTTGAGATATGTGCGGCTAAGCTTTATGAGTAGCTTAGCTCTGTTTGTTTGTCATATATATCCAAAACTCTTTATGAGAGTAACCTTTGTTTAAAAAGTAGATTTGTAAAATCGCCACTCTATAAAGTGTAATAAGCATCTTTGCAAAAGGTATAAAAAGACTTAAACTAACAAGTAAAGACTGCTCTTTATCTCCTTTTGATGTCATCATCTCTTGTATACCAATATTTTTACTAAGATATATGCCAAAAAGTATGGAAAACAAAAAGTTTAGACTTAGTCCAAAAATCATATAAGCTACAAAATCTTGTTCATGCATTCCTGCTATCATAGTCTCTCCATAAAATTAAATTTTAGAGTATATTTTATCAAAATGTTTCTTTTGTTATTCATAAGTTTTTATCCTGCTTTTTGTAAAAAAAGTACCAAAAGGAAGAAGTGAAGCTATAAAAAAAATCAAACTCTCACTAAAAGACCACTTTGTATCTTCCCACGCTTTTATTAATAAAGCACAAAATATTATAAATAATATCCCGTGAATCATACCTACAATTTTTACCGCTATTGGAAAACCAAACATGTACTTCATGGGCATTGCTACAAATAGCAAAAGAAGATAAGAATAACCCTCTATTGTGTTGATATATCCGAACTTTTTTACACTATTTTTTACCATTTTATCACTTTGGGATTGAATTTTGAGGCAATTATATAATCAAAAGGTAACAATAATGCAAGTTTGAAAAACTACGAAACAATCCAAAACTTTATTTAAACATCTTTACACTATACTTTTTGTGCTAAATTGTAATAACAAAGGTAGATTTATGGAAACTAACCTCATAGTAGAGGGTTTTAAATTTATGGCTTTAGGAATGGGTACTGTTTTTCTTTTTCTAATCACACTAATTGTGTTGATGAATCTTATGTCAACTGTACTTCATAAGTTTTTTCCTGAACCAACTGCAGCAAGCTTAGAACCACAAACAGCAAATCAAAAAGATAATAAAAAAATTATTGCCGCCATTAGTGCTGCGATTTCTCACCATAGACAAGGTTAAGGATTATAATGGGTAAAAAATATATAGATGTAATGGATACAACATTTAGGGATGGTTTTCAGTCCGTATTTGGCGGTCGAGTACTTATGGATGATTTTTTTCCAGCAGTAGAAGCGGCCAAAAGAGCGGGAATAAATCACTTTGAATTTGGTGGAGGTGCAAGATTTCAATCTTTGTACTTCTATTTGAGAGAAGATGCTTTCGAAATGATGGACAAATTTCGTAAGATTGTTGGACCAGAAGCCAACCTTCAAACTCTAGCTCGTGGTGTAAACACAGTTATGCTAGATACTGGCTCTAAAGAGTTAATAGACCTTCATGCAAAAATGTTCAAAAAACATGGAACTACAACTATTAGAAACTTTGATGCACTCAATGATGTTGAAAACCTAAAGTACTCAGGCGAGAGAATATCTCATCATGGGCTAAAACATGAAGTAGTTGTGACTATGATGGACCTTCCACCAGGATGTCATGGTGCCCACACTGCTGAGTTTTATGAAAAAACTCTTCGTGAGATTTTAGATAGCGGTATCCCATATGATAGTATCTGTTTTAAAGATGCATCTGGAACTTCAAACCCACAAAAAGTCTTTGACACCATTAAAATGGCTCGCAGACTAATCCCAGAGGGGACTCACTTAAGACTTCATACTCATGAGACTGCTGGTGTATCAGTTTCCGCTTATATGGCGGCACTAGAGGCTGGCGTAGATGGTATAGATATGGCAGCAGCTCCAGTATCTGGTGGAACAAGTCAGCCAGATATCTTAACTATGCTTCATGCTACAAAAGGTATGGATTATGATCTTGGTGGTTTAGAAATTGGCAAAATTTTGACCTATGAAAAAGAGTTGCAAAACTGTTTAGCAGACTACTTTATGCCTCCTGAAGCTACTATGGTCTCTCCTATCATTCCATTTTCTCCAATGCCGGGAGGCGCTCTTACTGCAAATACTCAAATGATGCGTGATAATAACATCCTAGATAAGTTTCCAGAAGTAATTGCTGCTATGACTGAGGTTGTAGAAAAAGGTGGTTATGGCACAAGTGTTACTCCAGTATCTCAGTTTTATTTCCAACAAGCTCTAAACAATGTTATGCAAGGACCATGGAAAGCTATAGCTCCAGGTTATGGAAAGATGGTTCTAGGTTATTTTGGTAAAACTCCAGTTGCTCCAGATCCAGAGATTGTAAGAATTGCCTCAGAAAAACTGGGCTTAGAACCAACTACACAGAAGGTTCTTGATTTAACTGATGTAGATGAGAGCAAATCTCTAGAGACTTGGATTAAAAAGCTCAAAGAAGAAGATATAGAGATAACAGAAGAAAATATCTTTATTGCTGCTGCTTGTCATGAAAAAGGTATTGCTTTTCTAAAAGGCAAGGGTGAGTTAAATGTTCGTAAAATATCAGAGATGAAAAAAGATTGTGAAGGAAGTTCAAATATGGGTAGTGGAAATTATACAGTAGTCGTTGATGGTCAAAAGTTTAGTGTTCAAGTAGCAGAGGGTGATGCAAATGTTGAAGTTACAGCGGTAGATGGTGAGAGCATAACTCCATCAGCATCAACACCAAAAGAGGCTCCAGCTAAAGCTTCAGGTGATGAAGTCTCTATAAAAGCACTGCTTCCAGGAAATGTTTGGAAAATAGTGGCAAATCCGGGCCAGAGCGTTAATGAGGGCGATGTTATTATGATACTAGAGTCTATGAAGATGGAAATAGATGTTGTGTCTCCTCGTGGTGGCGTTGTTAAGTCTATCAATGTTGCTACTAATGACAAGGTAGTTGAAGGTCAAGTCGTAGCAGTACTAGGATAAACGATGAGATTTTTTCTTATAAAAATAGTAGCACTTTTGCTTCTTAGTTTTGGTGTCTTACATGCTAGTGCAGAGACTGCTAATGGTTCATCAACTCATAAAGAAGAGACTTATCAAACTAAGCCACTCGCTGAGATGATTTCAGGATTTTTAGCTTCTACTGGTCTAAATGCTCTTATAAATCCAGATCCAAATGAAAAAAGTGCCCATGGGGAAGATATGAGTGACTTTCATAAGTCGTGGGGTCGTGTGATTATGGTACTAATCACATTTTTGCTCTTTTATTTAGCTATTAAAAAAGGTTTTGAACCTCTGTTGCTCTTGCCTATCGCCTTTGGTGGGTTACTTGCCAATATTCCAGTTGCAGGGATTGCCGGTGAACATGGCTTTTTAGGTGTTATCTATAGTATGGGTCTCTCAAATGAGATGTTTCCCATCATCATTTTTATGGGTGTTGGAGCTATGACTGACTTTGGACCACTCTTATCAAACCCTAAGACAGCACTTCTAGGCGGAGCTGCACAGTTTGGTATCTTTGGAACACTTGTTGGAGCGGTGGCACTTTCACAAATGGGTTTTGTTGATTTTACACTTCAACAAGCATCAGCTATCTCTATTATTGGTGGAGCAGATGGACCGACTTCTATCTTTATAGCCACAAAACTAGCACCTGAACTTCTTGGAGCTATTGCGGTTGCGTCTTACTCATATATGGCTATGGTTCCTATCATTCAACCTCCAATCATGAAAGCACTAACAACAGATGCTGAGAGAAAGATTAAGATGACTACGCTTCGTCATGTCTCTCGCTTAGAGAAGTTGATATTTCCTATTATGGTTTTAGTTTTGGCTATCTTAGTTCTTCCAGCCGCAACTCCGCTTATCGGTGCGTTTATGTTTGGAAACTTTTTAAAAGAGTCAGGTGTGGTTGAGAGATTAAATGACACTTTGCAAAATGCACTTATAAACATTGTAACAATCTTTTTAGGTCTTGGTGTAGGTTCAAAGCTTGCATCTGATCAATTCTTGGTTCCTGATACTATGTTTATTATGGCTTTAGGTGTTATTGCATTTTCTGCTGGAACTGCGTCTGGTATTATTATGGCTAAGATTATGAATCTATTTCCTGGGCACAAGGTAAATCCGCTTATAGGTTCAGCTGGTGTGTCTGCTGTTCCTATGGCTGCTCGTGTATCAAACAAAGTTGGTATGGAATATGACCGCTCTAACATGCTCTTAATGCATGCAATGGGTCCAAATGTTGCGGGTGTTATTGGCTCAGCCGTTGCAGCCGGTGTTCTTATCTCACTCTTTCAGTAGAGAGGTTCTCACTACTTATCCTGATGGATGAGCAGTGAGACTATTTAGCTTTTATAGCTAAGACTTCTTGGGTATTTATCGCCTCTATAATAAGCGGTATAACATTATGGCTCTTTGTTTTATCAATAAATCCATTTGCTCCTAAAACTTCGGCTTCTCTTTTGTTATTGCTTCCAGTCATTGAAGAGTTTACTATGATAGGGATTTTTTTTGTTCTTGGCTCATTTCTAAGAAGTTTTATGACTGTAAAACCTGACATCTCTGGCATCTCAATATCTGTAATAATAGCTGGGATCTTAGATGGATCTTGCAACTCTAAGACATAATCCACAAGTTTTTTACCATTGTCAAACATTTTCATATCTATATTTGCATTTTTAAATATTTGAGATAGGTGCTTTTGTGCAGTTTTAGAATCTTCTGCAATAAGAACCGTACCTTTTAGTAGTTTTGCAGGAATATCCAATTCAGTTAGATTAGTAGGAGACTCTGATACATCAACCATAGCCTGAGGTACTACATCTGCTAAAAGTTTTTCATAATCAAGTATAAGGCATAGACTTCCATCTTCGAGTCTAGTATCGTTCATGACCACGCCATCGTCTTTTAGCCTGTAACTATCAGGAGCGTGCATCTCATTCCAATTTTTTTTGATAACTCTGTATGCAGACATGATTCTAAGACCAATAATAACACCATTAAAGTCACAAATAAGAATGTTTGACTGTTTAATCTCTTCCTTTGTTAGGGTCGTTCCTAGCCAGGCTGGTAGATTTAGTATAGGGATTTGAAGACCACGAAGTATGATGGTTCCTTCAAGCAGTTTGTGAGATGATGGGATCTGAGTTAGGAAATGATTTTTAGATTCAACAACTTCTCTTGTCTTAAAAACATTTATTGCATAGTAAGCAGAGTCTTTATGATTGCTGATTCTAAAAACTAAAAGTTGAAGCTCATTATTTTTAGCTAGATTTGTAGTAGAATCAACTTTGGACAGAACTGACATTGTTACCCCTTGAATTAAAACTTTGTCAATAATAGCGAAAATATGATGAAAATATGCTTGAATATTAGCGATGAAATGGTAAAATGACTCCAAAATTAATAAAGGCTTTTAAAAGTGAAAATATTATTGATTATGATCTTAACGTTTACTTTATCATTTGCAAAGGTTTACTACTCAAAGGTAGAACCTTACGAGATTAGAGATATATCTTCAAATGTTTTAGGGTTAGTACTCTTTATAGATGAAGATATGATAGGAAAGAAGCTTGGTTCAAAACCTTATATACGCATAGATGATGAGCTTGATGTAAAAGAGCTGGGATTTATAGAAGACAAATTAGAATATTTGCAAGATATAGTCAAAGTTAATGAAGAGGTTTTACTAAACTTAGAAAACTCTATCCAGAGAAAGAGAGAAAACTATAAAAGAATAGAAGAGTTGAAGTTTAAATCAACTGTTGAAAAAGATAGAGAGTATCATGAGCTTATATCAAGTGAAAATCAATACTTAAACACACAAAAAGAGATACTAAACTTAAAAGTTCAAATAGCGGACTTAAAATTAAGACAAGCTCAACTTTTGCGAGATGTAAAAGATAAAAGTCTTAAAAATGAGGGTTTTATACTTTATGAAATTTTGGTAAAAACTGGTCAGGTTGTAAATATTTCAACTCCTCTTGCAAAAGTAGCAGATGTATCAAAAGCAAAACTTAGCATCTATCTTGATGAGTCTGACGTAGCTGGGGCAAAAGAAAAAGTGGTATATATAAATGGCGAAAAAACTTCTTATAAAATATCAAGACTCTTAAAAATAGCAGATGCAAAAAATATTTCAAAATACTTAGCTCAAATCATCATAGACTCTCCAAAACTCTTCTCAAAACTAGCAACTATAGAGCTAAAAGATAAGTAGATGCAAAAAGAGATAAAAGAGTCAGATGTAATTATTTTTTGGGGGAAAAACCCAAAGTTGAGCAGTTTAGAGCCACTTGAGGTGTTGAAAAATAAAAAAGTTATAGTAATAGACCCTATAAAAACAGAGATTGCCAAGATGGCAGATCTGCATATCTCTATAAAACCAAAAGGAGATTTTTTTCTTGCTATGCTTCTTTGCAGGTTTTTATATATTTATGAGAGTGCTGATGAAGAGTACTTGCAAAAACATACAGCTGGATTTGAAGATTTTTATGAGTTAACTCAATCTATACGCATAGTCTCTACACTAAAAGAGATTGATGTTAATTTAGGCGAAATTGAGAGAGTAATCGAGCTTGTAGAGAGTAAAAAAGTAATTATAATCTGTGGTGGTGGTGTACAAAAGTGTAGAGATAAAGATGATATCTTAAGAGCGATTGATGCTTTTGGAGTTATGCTTGGACTCTATGGTGAAGGTGGTTTTGATACCCCATCTGGCAAATTTGAGTTTATAGACGAGCATGATTGTACTCTACCATCAAAATAATAAATTTTTAAGGAACAAAAAATGAGCAATACAAAAGAGTTAGATAAAAAATATATATTACCAACATATGCAAGAGCAGATGTAGAGTTTGTAAGTGGAAGTGGAGCAAGATTAGTAGATGTTAATGATAAGAAGTATATAGATTTTGCATCTGGCATTGGTGTAGTAAGCGTTGGACACGCAAACAAAAGAGTAAATGATGCCATCACAAAGCAGATTTCACAACTAACACACACTTCAAACCTCTACTATATAACATCTCAAGCAGAAGCTGCAAAAAAAATAGTTGAATCAAGCGGATATGACATGATGTGTTTTTTTGGAAATAGTGGAGCTGAAGCAAATGAGGGTGCTATAAAGATAGCAAGAAAGTTTGGAGAAAAGGATGGTGAAGTTAAGAGATATAAAGTCATAACACTTCAAAACTCATTTCATGGAAGAACTATAACAACGCTAAAGTCAACAGGGCAAGAGCTTATGCACAACTACTTTGGACCATATCCTGATGGCTTTGTATATGCAAATGATATTGCACAAGTTGAGTCACTTTTGGATAATCATACAGTTGCAGTTATGATAGAACTTGTTCAAGGTGAGGGTGGAGTAGAACCACTAGATAAAGAGAGAATCCAAGCACTAGCAAAGATGCTAAAAGAGAAAAATATCCTGCTTATAGTAGATGAAGTTCAGACTGGAGTCTATAGAACTGGAGAGTTTTTAGCATCAAATGTTTATGGCATTGAGCCAGATATCATAACTCTTGCAAAAGGTTTAGCTGGCGGTGTTCCTATCGGTGTAGTTATGACATCTCTAAAAGAAGTTTTCTCTCCTGGAGATCATGGATCTACTTTTGGTGGAAACTTTTTAAGTTCAAGGGCAGCTTGTGAAGTTATAGATATCTTAGATGAGTATACAAAGAGTGGAGGCTTAAAAGAGATAACTGAGTACTTTAACCATAAGCTTCAAGAGTTTTGCAACTCACATAAAGAAGTCTTTACTTCTAAAGTTGGCATCGGTTTGATGTGCGGTCTTAGAGTAAGAGATGGGGATACTTTAGCAAAAATTATCTCAAACGCAAGAGATGAGGGTGTGATAGTGCTCCGAGCTGGAAGAAATACCCTTAGATTTTTACCACCACTAACTATAACGAAAGAGGAAATAGATGAAGGTTTCATATCTCTTAATAACGCTGTCACTTCTTTGTAGTACAGCCTTTGCACAAGAATCCCTTGAAGCATATATATCAGACAACAAAAAAGAGCAGTTTAAATATGACTATGACAAAGTAGAGGCTGAGAGTTTAAAGCTTCGCGACTCCTGGATAGCTCCGCTTAATTTGCAATACAGCTACTCTAAAAGTAACCCCTATGAAGAGGAACAAACTTCAGAGAGTGCTTTTGTGAAAATGGACCAACCTATATTTGCTAGTGGTGGTATCTACTACGGCATAAAGTTTGCAGAAGCTTCAAGAGTCTACTCAAACTACTCCATAGAAGTTGCACAAAGAAAGCTAGTAAAAGATGCTATCTCTCTTTTGATGCAGATAAAGCAGATGGACTATAAAATCAAAAAACAAGAACTGCAGATAAAAAACTCTGAGATAAACTTAGCTCAAAAGCAAGAGCAATACTTAAACGGTCAACTTGATTCTGGTTTTTTAGATAATGCTATTATTGAGAGAAATGTAGTTACACAAACTCTTTATGACATCCAAACAAACAAAGAGAGACTCATCTCAAAGTTCAATGCTATTAGTGATATGTCTTATAAAAACGCAGAGGTTCCAAACTTAGATACTTTAACGTTGGAGCAGTTTTTAGCTAACAACATAGTGCTTGATATGTCTAGTAGTGATATAGATAAAACTAGATACAACAAAGATGTAACAACTGCCAAATATCTCCCACAAGTGAGTTTAACCGCTGGATATAACTGGAATAAAAGTGATACTGTATATAAGTTTGGGGCAAATGAAAAAAATTATTATGACTATGGTATTAAAGTATCTATGCCCCTTGATATCAATACTTATAGAGATATAGAAGCCTCGCGCATAGACTATTTAAAGTCTGGGCTTGTTGTAGAAGATAGAAAAAGAGAGCTAAAAGCACTTTTTGAGCAGGTAATGCAAAACATAAAAAACTTTGAGAAAAAGATACTCCTTAGCATTGATAACAAAAAACTCTATGAGAAGCTACTCTTTGAGACACAAGAGATGTATAGTGCTGGATATAAGACGAGCTATGATGTGGATTTGTTAAAAAACTCTGTAGCTATTCAAAGTATTGATTTAAAAATATTTGAGATAGATAAGCAACTAGAGCTTTTAACACTTTATGAGATGTATAAAAATGAGTAGATTTAGCAAGTATATGAGTGAGTGGCTCTATAGCGATGATGGTTACTATGCTACTTATAAAGCTATAGGAAAAGAGGGAGATTTTTATACCTCTGTAAGTACAAGTAAATTTTTTGGTGGAAGTGTAGCGAGGCATATCATCTCTTTAGTAGATGAGGGTTTTTTAAGCAAAGATGCAGTCATCTGTGAGATAGGTGCTCATCATGGCTACTTTTTAGCTGATATCATTGAATTTATTTACACCCTAAGACCAAAACTTCTAAAGAGTTTGAAGTTTGTTATTATCGAGAGATTTGAGGCACTTCAAAAAGCTCAACAAGAGTATTTTAAAGAGTCCTTTGGAGATGTTATAGAGCTAACACACTACAGATCTCTAAGTGAACTTAGATGCAAAAATGCTTTTTTTATAGCAAATGAAATCTTTGATGCATTTGCGTGTGAGCTCTACTATAAAGGTAAAACTGCAAGAGTTGAAGCACATAACATTGAGTTTGATATAGAAGATGAGTTCATTGATGCAAAGGCTAAAAAATACAAAAAGGATAGAGGCGAGATAGCTATAGGTTATGAAGAGTTCGCCCGTGAGATGGCTAGTTCTTGTGATAAGTTTGAGTTTATGAGCTTTGACTATGGCGAGATGATGGCACGCCCTGACTTTTCCATCAGAGTCTATGAAAAACACAAAACAATCCCTCTTTTTGATGAAGAGATAAAAAGAGATGAACTTTTTAAAAGTTCAGATATAACTTATGATGTCTGTTTTGCTCATGTAAAAGATGCCTACGAAGAAGCTGGGGTAAAATTTATAGAACTAAAAGCTCAGATGGTAGCACTTGTAGACATGGGGATACTAGAGCTTTTAGAGATACTAAAAGAAAATGCCGATGAGAAGATCTATGAACAAGAACTTCAAAAAGCAAAGATGCTAATCATGCCAAATTTTTTAGGTGAGAGATTTAAGATGATACGCTTTAGAAAAGAGTATCTATGTTAGCATTTGATAGTTTGAAAACTAAAGAGGATTAAAAGTGAAAAAAGAAGCGGTAGTATTGTTAAATATGGGTGGACCAAATAACCTAGATGAGGTTGAGGTTTTTTTAAAAAATATGTTTAGCGATAAAAATATCTTAACTATGAAGAGCAGCCTTTTAAGAAAATTGGTAGGTGGGATAATAGTTTTTACAAGAACAGAGAGTTCTCAAGATATTTACCGCCAGATTGGTGGAAAGTCTCCTATTGTTGGGCATACAAAAGGGCTTGTTAAAAAACTTCAAGATAGAGTTGGAAGTGATGTGATGGTGGATTTTGCAATGCGATATACTCCGCCATTTGCTAAAGAAGTTATAGAGAGATTAAACAAACAAGAGGTTGAAAAAATCTATCTCATCCCTCTTTATCCGCAATACTCAACAACTACTACTAAGTCTTCTTTGGAAGATTTTGAAGAGGTTTACCATGCAAGTGGATCTGATGCTATTTTGGTTGAGATAAAACACTTCTTTGAAAATGAAAGCTATAACAAAGCCATTATAGATAGGATAAAAGAGCAGATGAGTGGTGCTAAGTATGAGGATTTTGATATGATTTTCTCAGCTCATGGACTTCCTCAAAAGATAGTAGATGCTGGAGATGTTTATGAGAGACACGTTAAAAAGCATATTGAGATTTTAAAAAGAAAACTACAAGAACAAGATATGAATTTTCATGATGTTCATCTTGCATATCAGTCAAAAGTTGGACCGATGGAGTGGTTAAAGCCCTCACTTGGTGATAAGCTTGAAAGTATAAAAGATAGAGGTGTTGTGATATTTCCTATAGCTTTTACTATAGATAATTCTGAGACTGATTATGAGCTAGAGATTGAGTATAGAGAGATAGCCAAGGAGCTTGGTATCAAAGAGTACAAAGTGTGTAGATGCCCTAATGATAGTGACTTCTTTGTAGATGCCTTGCAAGAGATATATGAAAAGATGAGATAGTTATGAAAGTTGTTATTTTTGATATGGACGGAACATTGGTTGATTCTAAAAAAGATATAACCACCTCTGTAAACTACATAAGAGAAAAACACTATGGACTTGAGCCTTTAAGCGAAGAGTATATAGTTGAGGTAATAAATATGGAAGTGAGAAACTTGCCAAAGCTTTTTTATGGAACTGAGCATTATGAAGATAGAGATAGAGAGCTCTTTGAGATTCACTACGCCAACCAATGTATACAAAATCCATATCTTTATGATGGCATCAAAGAGACTTTAGAAGAGTTAGTAGAGTCTAGTGTAAAAATCTCCGTTGCTACAAACGCGCCAACACCCTTTGCAAAAAGGATTTTGAAGCATCTTAGAGTTGATGAGATGTTTGATGTTATTATTGGAGCTGACAGAGTTGAAAACTCCAAACCAGATCCACAGATGCTCCATCATATCTTGAATCATTACAAATACGATGAAAAAAAAGACATAGCTTGGATGGTTGGAGATAACTCAAAAGATATGCTAAGTGCAAAAGCCGCAGGGATAGAGTCTATGTTTGCAACTTGGGGTTTTACTCCTCAGGCAGACCATGACATAATAGTGTACGAACCAAAAGAGATACTTGGCATTGTTTTATAAATATATGATAAAATAAGACCAAATTATATTGAAGGTATGATGTGTTTGATAACGACTTGCTTTTAGCTTTTGCATTTATGGCGATTCTCTTTTTAAGACAAATATCTATCTTAAAACATCCAAACAAGATAAACTATGCACCGCTTATGATAGGTGTAGGAGCTATTAGTAGTGTTGTTCACTTTATCATTCACCCAGATGTTACAAATGTTATTTTACTTCTTAGAGAGTCTTTCTTACCGCTCTTAGTCTCACTTCTTTTATATATAGTTATGAACATACTCCATCAAACACAGCAGACTCAAAGTGCTAGAACTAAGGATGAGTTTTCTCAGTTTATCGTCTCCCAAGTTAGTGAGTTAAAAGAGTTTATGGCGGATTTGGAAGGTCGCATGATACTCTCTCAACAAGAAGATAGAGAGGCCCAAAAAAACTTAACAGAGAAGTTTAAAGGCGATATAAAAGCACTAAATGCTATAGAGATAAATCAAAGTAGATTTTTAGAAAAGTTTGATGAGATGCAAGAGTGGCACAAAGGCGTATCAAAAGCTTTTGATAACTTTACTAATGTTCAACTTCCAGAACTTGACAATGTCGTTCACAAGCATATAGATATGCTAAGAGTTGCAGAACAAGACCACTATAACCAAACTAAAGCTACTCTACAAAAAGCTTTAGAAAATAAGTACGATGTAAGCGAGGATATAGAGAGTTTAAAAGAGAACCTGACTAGTATGCGCGCTATCTCAGATGACATAGCAAAAGCCATCACAAAACATACTCTAGAGCAACTCTCAGGCATAACAAAAGCTTTTGAGAATCAAATAGTTTCTTTAAAATCCCATACTGAGGGCGTAAGCACAGCTCTTTATGAGGGAGAAAATAGGCTTAACTCTATACGAGAGCAGAGTGAAATGATAATGAAGCAGATGGTTCTCTCATCAAAGAAAATGAATGAACTTGAAGAGAAAAATAGTGGCTTACACGATATCTATACAACCATAAAAGATTTGGTAGAGGAGATAGAACATATAAAAGCAGACTATGTAAAATCTCAAGCACAACTAAGTTCTATAGTAAGTAACCTAAGTAGAGCTCAGCAAGAAGAGATAAACAGTGTAAAAGAGCAGATGGAAGATCTCATAGTTATACTTACAAAAAAGATAGATAACTCCCTAGATAAACTACATGAACACTATCATATAGCATCCCAAGATATTACAGACAGCGTTAAAGTTTTAGCAAAAAAAGCACAGATAAAAGGTTATACAGACCTAAACTGATAAGCCATCAAGGCTTAATATGATTAGAGCAGGGTAGGTCACCAAACCTAGATATGGTAAAAAACCATTGATGGGAGCTAAAAGTATCAAACTTAGCTCGTGAGAGAGTTGTTTTTTTCTAAAGACCTGCTCAAGTAGTAAAATCTTCGTAGCAATGTCAGCAGTCTTTATAAAAAGTATTATCATAGATGCAATACTATAGTTGCTTAACATGACAAAGCCTATGGAGAAGTAAAATGTCGGTTGCATAAGTAAAAACAAAAAGATACTTTTTCTATAGTACTTATGCATACGGATAAGCATCCCCATAATGCTAGGAGCTTTTTGCCAATATATCTCATAAGACTCAAGTAAAACGAATAGGATCACATAGTTTAAAACGGCTTCATTTATCATAATGGGATTTTACTATAATAAAAGAAAATGGAGCTTGAATAAAATGCTCAAATATATTAAGTTGATTTTGACATAAAGGAAAATGCAATCTGCCCTCAAAATTATAAAAATAAAATCCTCGACTAAAACCTATATATGAAGTTCTAGATGGTAAAGTAGGATATTATGATACAGGATTAGTATTACTTTAAAATAACATCATCAAAAAATAGTTCTCTGTTATCTTCAAAATTTTCAACTAGTTTTGTAAAACAGCTTCCAAGCTCTCTTATAGTCTCAATATTTGGCTCGATATATATCTTATTTGATTTTTTCTGCATTTTAATAATCCCTGCTTCACGGAGTAACTGCAGATGCTTTGAGATTGTCGGTAGAGAAAATTCAAAATGTTGAGCAATTGTTGAGACACATGTAGAGTGAGGACTTACTTTTGGGTTTTTATTGTCTATGGAACACACATATCCACCTGTAAATACATTCTTAAAGATAAGAAATCTAGTCTCATTTCCAAGTGCTTTAAATATTTTTATTTTTTCTTGCATATCCAGCATAGCCTTCCTTGACAATTTTTTTAAATAAGTATAGCATACTAAAAGCTATTTAGTTAAATGCCTAAATATGCAAATAACTAAGGAGGGATTTTAAGTGAAAAAACTATCAAGATTATTGGTATATACAATACTATTTGGATTGCTTTGTAGCAATGCTTACGGGCAGATTGACGCAAAAATGATGCTTATAAATGAGGCAAAAAAGGAAGTAGGTGAAGTTACTTCAGAGCAATTAAAAGAGATGATTGATGATGAAGAGGTGATAGTTCTTGATGTAAGAGAGTCTGAACAAAGAGCTGAGGGCTACTTATTTAGTGACTTTATTCCTGTTAAAACTATTTCAATTACTCGCGGTAATTTGGAGTGGGAAGTAGAGAGTAAAATCCAAGATAAAGAGAGTGTGATTGTTACCTATTGTAGAAATGGTGGACGCGGTGCATTGGCTGCACAGGTACTAAAAAAAATGGGCTATAAAAATGTTAAAAACCTCCAAGGCGGGATTAGCGCATGGGCAAAAGCCGGCAATCCTATAAAAACTGGACTTGGCATACAAAAAATAGCAAAATAGGAGAAAAAAGATGGTAACGATTATATTAAACCATGATCCTTACGATGGTTCAGATATTGCCTACAATGCTCTTAGACTAGCTTCAACACTACATAAAAGTGGGCAGAGTGTAAATATCTTTTTGATGAATGATGCCGTTGATTTAGCAAGAGATAAGACACAAAAACCACAAAACTATGACTATGACTTGGTTGCAATGTTAAAAAAACTTTATGAGAGTGGAGTTGCCTTACAAGCTTGCGGTACATGTAATGCTAGATGCGGAATCTTTAAAAATGAACCGTACTTTGATGAAAAGATTTTATCAACGATGCAGACTTTATCAGATTGGGTCATTCAAAGCAAACAAGTGCTTACGTTTTAAACGTATGATAAAGTAGATATAATAAAATCTTAAAGCTAATCTTTTGCGTATCTAGAAGATAGAAGAAATAGCACAACCTAGGAGAAATATTATATGAAGATTCGCGTTTATTACGAAGACACAGATACAGGTGGGGTGGTTTATCACTCTAACTATTTAAACTTTTGTGAGAGGGCTAGGAGTGAGGCTTTTTTTGTTAAGGGCTTAACTCCTATCTTGAGTAGTGGGCACTTTGTTGCAAGGAAGTTGGAGGCTAGTTATATAGCTAGTGCTAAGCTTGGGGATGAGTTAAGTATCACTACAGAGCTTCTTGAGATGAGAGCGGCTTCGTTTAGACTTTTGCAAACTATATATAAGGGTGAAAAAAAGATATTTGAGCTTACTATCACTCTAGCTTACATCACATTTGAAGCAAGACCTCAAAAGATAGATGACGAGGTTAAAAAACTTATACTCTCACTCTTTAAATCTTGAGAAATACTTTACAAATCTATATCTAGAAGGGTTTAAAAGCTCTATTGGGTATATCATTTGGTTGTCTTGTAGTTTTATCTCATACTCTCTATCTGCTCTAGTAGCATGACTATAAAAGTAGTCAACTCCAACTGTAGTTGTGTAGTTTATCCAGTCATAAACTATGTCATTTCCTAAAAGTGAATTTGTCTCTATGAGGATACTGTTGTTTTGGGTAATGGAGTTTGCTATTATCATGTTTTTTCTATCTTCGTACTGGGTTATAGAGAGGATTAGCGGGTCGTAGTTTATCTGGGTAGATAAAACCTTTGTAGCGTTTGTCTCATAAAGTGTGAGTTGAGACATAATCATTCCCGTTTTTACAATAGGCGTGTTTATAAAAAATGAACCCTCAACGATGCTCTTGTTATCTTTTAGCTGCTTTTCAAGATTTGTAGTTCTTTTTGGGATAGCAAACTTTACTACACTCTTTTTTTCTTGTGGATCACTAGAAGTCAAATATGCCATTTCCTCATAAAGACTAAGTTTGTTCCCAATAGTCGTGTCATCATAAAATATAACTAAAGGAGAGACCGCTTCTTTAAGTAACATATCGCTTTGGGCTCTATAATCTATCCCGCCATAGTAGAGGTATGAAGATGTAGAAGTGACATCTTTTTTGTTTATGGTTGGAAAAAAGATGTTTATCTCAGGGTTTATCAGAGAGACTGCATCTGCTCCCTTTTGAGTGAATGGCGCGATTACATAGTTAAAGCCATCATTGGATATCACTTCTAGCGCTTTTTTTATATCATCAATATCTTCGCTCTCTATCTTATAACTTTTTAACTCAAAAGAGTGGTTTTTAGCTATGAGATATGCAAAAGATGCATTTGTTGTTGATGAGGCATATCTTCCTATGATTTTATATGGAAGAAGCAGGGCTATGCGTATCTTGTCGCCAATGATGTATGAGCCGAGATTTAAGATGGAGATGCTCATCTTTCTTACTTCATCGTGTTGCTCATTTTCTAGTTTTCCTTCCGCGTGAGCTAAAAAAGAAAAGATCATACCATTGTCAAGATATAGTTGCATGCAATTTTCATCACATGGGTATGGATCTAAGTTTTGTATATATGTTTTTGGGATAGGAATGTTAGATATAAGCGAACTCTGTGCAAACATCATAGCAGGAAGTAAAAGTGTGAAAATATATAATTTTATCATAAGCCAACTCTTCATTTTAGTAACATTTTATATTTGCCATTATAACCATCTTGAACTTAGAAGTTAATAGTTACATCTATAGAGCCGTTAAGACATGAAACTCTTTTAGTGCAAAATCATCAGTCATACCGCTTATATAGTCAGTTATCAACCTTACTCTGTAATACCATTCGAGCATTTCATAGCTCTCTTTATCTTTTGTATTTAGTTTTTTTTCATCATTTTTATAAGCGGATATCTGCTTTGAAGAGACTCTTCTAATGAGCCTCATCGATACAAAACACTCTATACTCTCTTCATTTAGTAGGGCGCGAAAATCATCTGCACTAAGCTCTAAGAGTGGCCTGTAAAGGTTTAGTAAAGCATTTAAGATTGAGTAACCTTGCAACTCAAGCTCTTGTACCTCTTTGCATTTGTAGATATATTTAGTTGAGATTTTTTGTAAAATCTTAACTGCTTTATAGTACTTACTCTCTTTATCATACTCAAGAAGCGCGTGGTTAAACTCTCCTTTAAAAATGGCTTCATGATTGGCTAGATATATCTCAACTACATGACGAACCAAAGAAGAGACGAGTTTTGCCCTAATTAGGGTAAAAAACATACTAAATTGATAGGGCTCTTCATCTTCTTTTGCCTGTTTATATCTCTTTTGAATCACTTCTAAAAGGTAGCTCTCATTCTCTTTTTCACACTCTGCTTTTATAAGTGAGTAGACCTTGTCTAAGCTAAGTATCCCTTTTACAACACTATCTTCTAAGTCAGCGGTAAGGTATGAAATGTCATCGGCAGCTTCCATAATATAGGTTATGGGAAATCTATGCCCAGCTTTTACATCTAGTATCTTTTGAATCTTTTGTATAAAATCTCTCTCACTATAGTAAAAACCCGGTTTTTTTCTTAGATAATCAAGCGGTTCATCTTTAACTCTATCTTCGTAGGCACCTCTAGTGTACTTAAGAACTGACAATATCTGCGTATATGAAAGATTGAGGCGTTGGAGTTTTGAAATAACTCTGATGGCTTGTGCATTGCCATCATAGTTGCAGATATCTTTTGCAAGCATCTCTTTTAGTTTTTTTACTTCTTGCGAACTTGCTTTAAATCTGTCTAAAATGGGTACAGCACTATTTTTCATCCACTTGTTTATACTCTTTTCTGCAAAGTGCCCAAAAGGAGGGTTACCAATATCATGCAAGAGACTCGTCATCTCCGCAGTTGATACAAATGCATTTTCAAGCTCACCGAGTTTATACTTTTGCAGTCCTTCTTCTTTTAACTTTGTTAGTATTGATTTGGCAATAAACCTAGCAGTTTGCCCAACTTCTAATGAGTGTGTAAGTCTAGTTCTTATCGAAGCATTTAGCTCTAAGGCAAATACTTGAGTTCTCTTTTGCAATCTTCTAAAAGCAGGAGCCGATAAGATGCGACCTCTATCACTCTCGATGGAGATATCTATATCTTTTAAAGGATAAAATTCTCTATCTAATGTAAGCTTTTTACTATAATCAATCATCTACTTGCCTCTTCTAAATTTTTACAAATATCTAAACTCTTAAAATACCAAATTTACACTATTTAAGCAAGGTAGTTTGACATGTTTACTTCTAAGTTTAAACTAGTAAATACCTAAAGTGCTGGATTTTTAATATACTCTTTAAAGCATAATTGCTATAATCTGCAAGCTTCGTAAGCATCTTTATTGTTGATGTTTTTAACAGGATACTTTATGAATAAAAAAGAATCTATGTTTTATATTGGACTAAATAGACTAAAATCTATTGTAGATATAAAAAGCAATAACATTGTCAGCTCCTTTTTTAAAAGAGCTCTCTTCTCCCTTGTATTTATCAGCATAATAAGCACTATATCTATAATCCATTTTCTACAGTACAATTTTTACACCTCCCTAGCAGATGACATTAAAGTAAATGTTGATGAGAGGCTTAGCAAATATGGTAAAGATTTTAAATCTTCAAATAAGGAACTACTAAAAGAAGATGTAGAAATTTTAATGAAACAGCTAGGACTTGTTGTAATTGAAATTTATGATGATAAAAAAGAGAAGTTTTTTAAATTTACTTCTGCTGAAGAAAAATTTGCAGATAAATTAGAACTCGTTCAAGCCAACTACAAAAATATTGGGCATAATTTTCCAACATCTAAAAAAATAAGCTATAACTTTTTTGAAGTTCCAGGTAAGCATAATTTTATGCAGATTTTCTACCCTATATATAAATCAAACAACTTATTAGGATATATCGAAGTTATCTCTTATATAGAGCCAATAGTGGTTAAAAGATTTAAACAAAGCATACTTACTACAATAGTAACCGTCTCGGTGACAATATTTATTTTTTCTCTTTTGATATTTCCACTAGTATATTTTGCATATAAAAAGCTAAACGCACACAGATTGGAGCTACTATCTAGCAATATTATGACGATTAACACTCTTGGAAATGCAATTGCCCTTAGAGATAGTGACACAAATGAGCATAACTATAGAGTAACTCTTTACGCGATTAAATTTGCACGAAGTATAAACCTAGACTATGAAAGTATCAAAGTGTTAATAAAAGGAGCTTTTTTACATGATGTTGGAAAGATAGGGATATCTGACAATATTCTTCTAAAAAATGGAAGTTTAAATGAAGAAGAGTTTGAGATAATGAGAAGTCATGTTGTTAAAGGAGTTGAGCTTGTAAAGGGTGATAGTTGGCTAGAAGATGCCAAAGATGTGATTTTATATCATCATGAAAGATATGATGGAAGTGGTTACCCAAACGGAGTAAAAGGCAAGGAGATACCAATTGTCGCTAGGATATTTGCTATAGTTGATGTTTTTGACGCACTTACTTCAAAGCGACCCTATAAAGAGCCGTTTAGTTATGAAAAAAGCATTGAAATTTTAAGAGATGGTTACAATAGCCACTTTGATGGGGAGTTGTTAAATAATTTCATAGAGATTTCTCACAAACTATATAATGATACTAGATTAAAACAAAAAGAGGAGCTAAAAAAAGAGCTTGAGGGTTTGATAAAAAAATACTTTTTAGAGTGAGCTCTCTTTTTCAATCTCAGCTCGTAGTTTTTTCAAAATCTCTACCATCGCTAAAGTATCAAGTTTGCAGTACTCAAGCAGGGCAGTTCTAGTTTTTTCTTTTTCATCTTCACTCATAAGAGATAGTTTAGCAAAGGCGTTCATAGCTTCACTACCGTTTTGGATGCCATCTAGGCTTTTATAGGCTTCTAGCATCTTAGGAACTAGCGCTGGTAAGACATACTTGATGGAGTAACTTCCTTGCATCTTGGGAGCTATATAGTGCTTTTTTTGAAAAGGAGACATCAAGTCTCTCATGTTTTCATTTATAGAGAGCAGATGCTCTTTTAACTCAGAAAAACTCTCAGCAAGTTTAGATATCACTCCTTTTTCAAAACTCATGTTATAAGCCAAAACCGTAGCATCTTTTGGAATATCACTGACAAGACTCTTAGCCAACTCATAACGAGGATCTTTACCATCTTGAGCCAAATACTCACAGTGCTCTAGCCTTCCTTCAGAGTGCTCTATGTGAAGTGAGTACTGAAAAGGTATCTGCTGATATGGGCTAATGCCTCTCCACTCTGGGATTGCCTGCTGGAAGGTTTCAAAATCAAGATGATAGATAGGATAAGTTAGTCTCTCAAGAAAACTTTTTATACTCTCTTTATCAACATAGGTGCTTTGACTCTTATAGTTTTGCACCTTTTGTTTTTGTATGGCTGTCATGGCAAAGTCATCAAGAATATCTTCTATCTTTACTATCCCTTGAGTGTAGAGTTCTAGCTGTTTTTTGCTTCCAAGGTTGAAGATATTAAAAATCGAATAATCAGGAATCCCTCTTTGAACTCTCCAACAATACTCCTTAGCATCACACTCATAAGGAGTGTTACAATGAGCCCCGATATCAATGTTTGGTTCATCATCGGACAAATAAGCCTTAAACTCCTCAAGCTTTTTTTGGATGCCAAGCTCTAAAGCGTCAACTTCCTCACTAACATCTATAATCTTAAAGAGCCCATCTAAATCAAGCGCCTCTCCTCGTACATAAGAGCTGTCAATATGCACAACATAACTACCAACTACACTATATCCAAGCTCTTTTAGTACATAGTGCTGAATCGAGACATCATGAAGATAGATATCTTTGACGCTAGTAGAACTCTTTACTTCATAAATCTCCACTCCATTAGGCGTAACCTTTAAAATATCCACCAAAACAAGTATGCCATCATAAAGAAAAGTAGCCTCATAAATATGTTCAAACCCCTCATCCAAGAGCTTTTCTGTAGTCTCAACCATACCAGTGAAATCATCAGGAGTATAAACAACTTCTTTACCATCAGGAAAAAGCCCACAAGCCAAATCACCCACAACATTACCAGTCTCAAACCGAGCTAAAGCAGTTGCATCTGGAGGAGTTAAAACTTCTTTTTTGTACTTTTTTAGCCAAAGAGATTTTGGGCATTGGATGCCACGGGTGTAGAGGGATTTAGAGAGGGCTATTATCTTGTTTTTTTGCATCATTTTTTTCTCTATTTAAGATTTATATCTTTAAAAATATTTTATTATTACTGTTGATTAACTTCAACAAAACTAGTCCCATCCCCATTAGGAATAACCTTGATTTGCAACGGTATCCGCTCTTTTAGAGCTTCCACATGAGAGATGACTCCAACCATTTTTCCGCCACTTTGTAATAAATTTAGAGCGTTTAGTGCGATCTCTAGGCTCTCTTCATCTAGTGTTCCAAAGCCCTCATCTAAAAAGAGTGAGTCTATGGCTATTTTTTGGCTTGCTAGTTCTGAGAGACCGAGGGCTAGGGCTAGACTTACTATGAAACTCTCCCCGCCAGAGAGCGTGCTAACAGGTCTGATGGCGTTGCCTTGAAAGGCATCTATGACCTCTAGGTCTAAGAGTTTGTCTTCATTTCTTGTTAGTGTGTAGCGAGAGCTTAGGATCTTAAGGTGCCTATTTGCTAAGTTTATGAGTTGCTCTAGCGTGATGCCTTGTGCAAACTTTTTAAACTTTGTTCCATCAGCTGAACCTACAAGTTCGTTGAGCTTTACCCAAACTTTAAAAGACTCTTTTTTTAGCTCAAGTGATGCCATCCTACTTTTATGCTTATCGCTGTTTTCTTGGTTTACTTCTAGTTCTTTTTTATCACTGCCGATGCTCTCTTGAAGAGCGTTGGTTTTTTGCTCTAACAATGCTTGAATGGTCTCTAGCTCGTTAGTGGGTTTTTCGCTTTCAGGCTCTTGTTTGTGGGTTTGTAACCTTTTAGAACTCTCTGTTTTTAGTGTTTGTGAGAGTTTGTATCCATCTTCTATGTTCTTGCAAAAACTTGCTAACTCAGCTCTTTGCTCATTGCTAAGATTTGCATCTAAAAACTCTTGCTCATCTTTAAAGTCATTTTCTTTGTATAGCTCTTGAAGCCTTAAAGCTATCAGATTTACTCTTTTTTCATCTTCGTATATCTTAGCATCTAGGTCTTTTTTATAAGTCAAGCGCTCTTTTTGTTTTGTTATGAGTTCATTAAGAGCATCTCTGAAGAGTTGAACCCTTCTTTGCATCTCTTCATGCTTTGCTATAATCTCTCTTTCATAACTCTCTAAATCAACAACATTGAGAATCTCTAAGCGACTAGAAGTCAGCTTTTTGAGATTTTTATCTAGCTCTTTTAGGCTCACTTCATCTGCTTTTATATCTGCACTAAGCGAGATTTCTCTAGTATGATTCTCTTTTTTATCAACCTCGCATCTATTAAGTTCTGTCTCTAAAACTCTTAACTCTTTTAAAGTCTGTGCATAGAGTTCTTTTCTATTTAGTAGCTCTTTATACTGCATCTCTATTTTTGTTGCATCTAGCTCCATGCCAAACTCTTTAAAGTGTGACTTTAGATTTTGTAGATATTTTTGAGCCTTTGACTCGTTTGTTTTTACATCAAAATTAGCTTGTTCTTTTTGAGAGATAAGCTTTTGTATCTCGGCACTAAGAGCGTAATAGGCTTTTTCTTCTATATCCATCAGCTCTCTTGTTTTGTCTATCTCGTCAAGAAGTTCATCTTTTTTTATACGCTCTTGTTCTATCTCAACTAGTCTAAAGTTGAGTTTTTTGACACTCTTATCATAGTCTATATGCTCTTTTTTGAGAGTCTCTAAGTGATCGTTTATATCCGCAATATTTGCATTTACACTTTTTTTATAAAGCCTTTTATACTCAAGTTTTAGCTCTTTTAAAGTTGCAGATAATTCATCAACGCTTCTCTTTATAAGTTTGTACTTTTCATTACGAAGTGACAAATCAAAAAGTTTAAGTCTCTTAAGACTCTTTTGAAGAGTTTTCTCTTCATCTCTATAGTGTGCGATATTTTGCTCAATGATGCCAAGAGTAGAGTTTAGTTTTTCATCTTTTTGGTTGCTCTTTAGGTAAGAGTTTTTAGCATCTATCTGCTTTTGTATCTGTTTGTCTCTCTCAAGAAGTGCGTTTAGAGAGTTACTGGCTTGTTTTAAACTCTCTTTTTTACCTTCACAAACGGCTTTTAGTTTAGTTATGCTCTGTGCAGTCTGTCTCTCATTTAGGAGAAGTTCAAAGGCTTGTTTTATCTTTTGTTTTTGTCTGTCAAACTCTCTCTTTTCATCTTCAAAACTTTTTTCTAAGATGGCATGCTCTTTGGTTTTTTCCTCTATATCTTTGCTCAGAGTCTCAAGTTCAGAGCTTAGTTTTGTTAAAGCTGTTTTATCGGCTTTTAGGCTCTCTTTTAGTTGAGTGTGTGATGAAAAAGTTGAAGAGATATTTAGTGCTTTGTTTGCTAGAGAGAGTTTAAGAAAAGAGTCTTTATGTTGCTCTTTTAGTTTTGAAGCTTTTGTAAACTCCTCTTCATGTCTCTTTGCATCTAGTGTTAATTCTCTTAGTCTTTGAGTCCAGTTTAGTTGCCTTGTTAGCTCTTTTAACTTCTCATCTGTTTTTCTCTTCTCATTTGTGTTTTGCTCAAGCTCTTTTTGCTTTTTTAGAACTTGCTCTTTACTCAGGAGTTCTATGGATTCTAAGATTTTTACATCAGACTCTATCTCTTGCTTTAAGTTTCTATGTTTATCAAACACAGCTATGGAGATATCTGCATAGATTTGAGTTCCTGTAATTTTTTCTAAAAGTTCTGAACGCTCTTTTTCATCTGCTTTTAAAAAGGCATCAAATCCACCTTGTGCTAACATCATTGACTGTGTAAAACGCCCAAAGTCCAGACCTGATAGCTCTTCTACCTTTTTGGCAACATCTCTTGATTTTAAGTCTAAAACCTTGTTAGTATCCAGATCTACAAGCTCCATCTTTGCAGTTTGAAACTTTCCATCATGCTTTTTATGTGCTCTTTTTTGTGCCCAAGAGGAGCGATATCGCTTTTTTTTGACCTCAAACTCCACTTCACAATAAGCCTCAGCAGAGTGTCTAGTCATCAAGTCATTTGGATTTTTAAGTCTTGAAGTGCGACCATATAAAGCACATGAGATGATGTCAAGAAGTGTACTTTTTCCTGAGCCCGTTGGCCCTGTGATGGCAAAGAGGGCGCTATCTTTTGTAAGTTGTAAAAAGTCTATCTCAGTTTTGCCAAGAAGGGAGTTTATGTTGAGAGCTTTTAGTGAGAGTATCTTCATAAGGCTTCTACCTCGCTCATAACTACTTTAAAGTTTTTCAACAGCTCTTTTGTTAGCTCTTGATCTTCTAAACTCTCTAACTCAACTCTTTTCCCAAAAACTTCAAGAGGATTTAGTTCATCAAGGCTTATAGCGTTAAAAGTAGTTGCATTAAGAGATGCTTGCTCTCTATCAATCTTTACAGCAAGAAGTGTAAGTTCCAACTCTTTTGCTCTTGCTCTGATGCTCTCATTTGCATTAAAAGGGTTCTCATCTTTGATATGCACCTCTATCCAACTCTCTTTATCCGTTACATTTTCAAGTTCATTTATAACAGATGCAGTCTCTCCACGAATGACGAGCAGTTTTCTAAAGAGTGGAATGTCAAGCTCTTTTACCTTTGCATCTAGGCCACTAAATTCTACAATATTTACCTTTTTTTGCGAGTTAGATTCACTAAAACTAAGTGGTATTGGAGAGCCACTATAGCGAACACTCTCGCATCCAACTCTCTGGTTTATATGAAGATGCCCCAAAGCCACATAGTCAAAATCTTTGAAAAAGTTACTATCTATATCTAGGGTTCCACCTATATATATTTCTCTCTCTGATTCACTTGTTTTAGCTCCTAGAGTTGTTAGATGTCCAGTAGCGATTATAGGAACATCTTTTGAGAGCTCTTTTGCTCTTTTGTAAGCACTTTTGTAGTGTTCTTTGATGCCAAGGGAGAGAGCTGACTCTTTATCGTCCATAGTTTGGGCACTAAGAGATTTACGAACTACATAGTCGCGCAAAAATGGAACCGCGCAAACAATGCCACAAAGCTTTTTTTCATCATAAATAGCGATAATTTCATCTTCCTCTTCATCGCCAGATGTTATAACATGAACATTTAAAGCACGGAGCAGTTGTTTTGGCGCTTTTAGTGTTGCTACGGAGTCGTGATTGCCCGCTGTTATGATGATGTTTTTGCAAAAAGAGGAGACTTTAGTTAGAAAGTTGTAGTAGAGTTCTAGTGCATAGTTTGGAGGAGTAGTAGTATCAAAAATATCGCCTGCAACGATGAGAGTGTTAATCTTTTCTTGCTCTATAGTTTGCATGAGCCACTTCAAAAACGCTTTATGTTCATCTTGGCGACTCTTTCCCATAAAGCTCTGACCTAGATGCCAGTCTGATGTATGCAATACTTTCACTATTTCCCCATTTATGTGTAGTTTTAGTTAAAGAGGCAACTCTTTATAGTTTTTAGGTCATTAAAAGTGACTTTTTTTAGTTCTGGATTTCTTTGTAAATATTTAGGATGATAGATAGGGATTAGTTTGTATTCTTTGAATTCTATGACATGACCTCTAACATTTTGAAAGTCCATTTTTTCGTTTGTTAGTTTGTAGTAAGCATCTTCGCCTAGAGTTACTATGACTTTTGGTTTTATGAACTCTATTTGTGAGAAAAGATATGATTTACAAGAGTCCCACTCTGAGGATGATGGCAGGTTTGAGTTTAGTGGTTTGCATTTTATTGCGTGCGTTATATAGACATCTTCTGTTTTTAATTCTATAACATTTTCTATCATTTTTCTCAAACTATCACCGCTTCTACCGCTGTAGTATTGGTTGTTAGCGTCTTCACTCATTGAGACGCTAAAGTCTATAAACATAAGCTTTGCATCTTCACTGCCATATCCGCTCATGCTCTGTTTTCTTGATTTACTCAAATCACAAAGATGACACGTTGCTATGTTTTGAGAGAGCTCTTTTAGTGTTGTTGGTTTTTCATGTGGATTTGCCTCATTTACAAAAAAAGGGTCGGTATAAGTAAACCCAAGAGCTTTTAAACGGTAAAGATTTTGTAGAAGAACTAGATTTTGAAAAGATTTCACACAAATACCTACTAAATAAATTTTTATGAGTATAGTTAAAGAGTTGTTAAAGTCTACTTTGAAGAACTATTTATGATAAAATGACAAACTTTAAAAGGATGAAATATAGGTATGAATAATAAAAAAAATATTTTAGATATATATAATTTTACATTGACATCATCAACCGAAGTTAGCTCTATAGTTAGGCAAATCATAGATATTGACAGTCTAAACTTGCTTATACATATCTCTTCATATATGCACAACACTGTTTTAGTACAAAACTTAAAACTTGAGCTAGAGAAAAAACTCCCAAAAGTAAAGATTGTTATGTTTAAGCATTCACATAAAACTTTAACTTCTGTAGTTGTTTATGAATTGGATGCTACTTTAGAGATAAATAGATTTAGTGATGAAGCTCTTAGAGAGATACAACTAAGAGACTCTTTTGCAAATAACGCACTAAAAGAGTGTAAAAAACAGCTACTTAGCAGATACTTTACAGATCATTTAACAAATTTTCCAAACCTTTATCAACTTAGGAAAGATCTACATGATAATGATGGCTATGGTCTTGTTACTATTGCAGTAGATGACTTTGCAACTATCAATAACTTTTACGGTTTTATAGTAGGTGACTATATAATAGAGCAGGTTGGAAACTATCTTGTTAAGAAGATAAACAAAAAAATTTATAGAGTCTCAGGAACTGAGTTTACACTTTTTCTAGATGAAAATTTGCCTTTTTATGATCTTAAAGACTATCTTAGTGAGCTTTATGAGAAGATAAAGCATATAACGGTTGTGTACCAAAACAACGAGATAAATGTAAGTCTGACTCTTGCATCTTGTGTAAACTCAAATCAAGATAATCTATTTTCAAAAATAGCAATGGCTCTAAAGTATGCTAAAGACAATAGGTTACCGTTTTGGATATATGAAGATAGGATGAGGTTTGAAAATGAGTATGAAAGAAATCTTAAGACCTCAAATATGGTTAGATATGCTGTTGAGAGAAAAAATATCGTGCCATATTTTCAGCCCATCATAGATAACAAAACGCAAGAGATAAAAAAATATGAGTGTCTAGCGAGGCTTTTAGATGAAGATGAAAATATCGTCTCTCCAGCACTTTTTTTGCCTATTGCAAAACGAATAAAAGTTTATAATTATGTCACACAAATCATAATAAATGAGTCATTTAAAGTTTTTGAGGAGACAAGCTTTGAGTTTTCCATCAACTTATCGATGGAAGACATCATAAATAGTGAGATGTTTAACTTCATCCTCAATAAACTAAAACACAGTAAAGCATCAACTAGAGTTATATTTGAAATAGTAGAATCAGAAGCTATACAAGACTTCAACAAGATATCTCGTTTTATACATGAGATAAAAAGATATGGAGCAAAAATAGCCATCGATGACTTTGGTGATGGTTACTCTAACTTTGCATATTTAACCAAGATGAGTGTCGATTTTATAAAGATAGATGGTTCTCTTATACAAAATATAGACACAGATAGGGACTCTTACTTGGTTGTTGAGACTATAGTTGGTTTTGCAAATAAACTAGGTATAAAAACCATAGCAGAGTTTGTTCACTCAAGCACAGTTATGGATAAGGTTAAAGAGTTGGGGATTGATTTTTCTCAAGGCTATCATATAGATAAGCCGTGTATTAGCATCTAAAAGACTTAAAGCCCAAAGGGGGCTTTAAAAATTACGCTGTTACTTCTACAGTAACAGGTGTGCTCTCCCAGATGCCGTGTTTTGTACAGTATCCGTGAGCTACAAGGTTTAGTTTTTTGCTAGTTGGGATGATTGTAAAAGTTGTAGTGTTGTGAGCTTTTACATTTCCCAGAGTTCCCGGAACATAAGAGGCAGTTGCAAGTTTTGTTTCGCCATTAAATAGTGTAATACTCTCTATGTAGTGATCAAAATCATCAGGATGAGAGTACTCGTTACCCATTTTTACAGTTACTTCAAATGGCTCACCAGCTTTTGCAGTGCTCGCACAGTGGATAAATGGAGAGTGACGGTCTATAAGATCTTTTTTAGCTTCTCTCTCTACTGTATCTATATCAACATATTTGTTAATCTTTGGCATTTATAATTCCTTTGTTTTGTTTTAATTTATGGTGCAATTGTAACTTCAAAATCATTTACCTAGATATAAATAAGAGTTTATCTAACTTGTTTAAGAAACGTTTTATAAAAGAACTTTTTAACCAAAAAGTAGGTAAAATCGCCTCAATTTAATACAAGAGAACTATTATGTTAAAACCACTACTTATCGAGATAGGCGTTGAAGAGCTGCCAGCTGCTCCACTTTTAAAAGAGTTAAAAAATATTGAGAAAAAATATGTAAATATACTAGAGAAAAACTCTCTTTTGAGCGACTTTGAATTTTACTACACTCCTAGGCGTTTAGTCATCTGGCATAGAGAGTTCAGTACCCATCAGCCAGATAGCGTAGAAGAGTTTTTTGGAGCACCTCTTAGTATCGCATATAAAGATGGTAAAGCAACCCCTGCAGCTGAGGGTTTTGCCAAAAAGTGCGGAGTTAGTCTTGATGAGATTGGCACTTCTACAAAGGGCAATAAAGAGGTTCTTTATTATAAAAAAGATCTAAAAGGAAAGGCATCTGTTGAACTTATAGATGGCATAATAAAAGAGTGGATAAACTCGCTTGATTTTGGCAAGTCTATGAGATGGGGAAGTTTAGATGAGAGTTTTATACGACCTATAAGATGGATAAATGTACTTTTAAATGATGAGCTTGTAGATGTTGAACTCTTTGGTGTGAAGTCTAAAAAAGAGACTTTTGTACATCGCATCTCAAGGTTTGAGTCTTTAGAGATAGCTGGTGCAAAAGAGTATTTTGATGCATTAAAGGCTGGTGGAGTTACACTATTTCAAGAGCAAAGAAGAGAAGATATTTTAAATGATTTTGTAGCTTTAGAGAAAGAGTACAACATAAGTATAGATGCTGATAAAGAGCTGCTTAATGAGATAGTGGCGATAACTGAACATCCTAAAGCACTTTTAGGTTCATTTGATGAGGAGTTTTTAAGACTTCCTCCTGAGGTTATTATCACTTCTATGAAAGAGCATCAGAGATATTTTGCAGTCTTTAAAGAGGGTAGGCTCTTAAATAAGTTTGTAGTTGTCTCAAATGCACTTACAGAAGATTACTCAAAGGTTGTGGAGGGAAATGAGAGAGTTCTTCGTCCTCGTTTAGCTGATGGACTCTTCTTTTATGATAATGATATAAGAGAGGGTTTAAGTACAGATGGACTTGAGAAGGTTGCATTTTTTAAAGGTCTAGGAAGTGTAAAAGATAAAGTAAAAAGAGAAGCAAAGATTGCAAGTGCACTCTTTGATAAATACAGAGTAGATGCTAAAAAAGAGGATTTGGTGCGAGCTGTCTCTCTGGCTAAGGCGGATCTTACAAGTGAGATGGTTTATGAGTTTACAGAGCTTCAAGGGCTGATGGGATATTACTACGCACTAAAACAGGGCGAGAGTAGTGAAGTGGCAACTGCGATAAAAGAGCAGTACTTGCCAGATGGTGAAGATAGTGACTTACCATCAACTCCTATGAGTGCAGTTGTTGCGATGAGCATTAAGCTTGACACTCTTTTAGCACTCTTTAGTATAAACGAAATTCCAACAGGCTCAAGAGACCCTTTTGCTCTTCGCCGTGCGGTAAATGGCATCATAAGAATCACTAAAGAGTATGGTTTTGAGTTTAATATAGTAAAGAGCGTTAAAGAGCTTGCTTCTATATATGCACCTATAGATATGAAGAAGTTAGAGAGCTTCTTTTTAGAGCGTATAAAACAGTACTACAAAGTAAATCCTTCTATAGTCGAAGCTGTCATTGCATCTAGCGAGAGAGAGATAGTTTCAATGGGTAAAAAGATAGAAGCACTCTCAAATATCGCTTCCTCAGAAGGTTTTAGCGAATCTTTTTCTACATTTAAAAGAGTTGCAAATATCACTAAAGATATAGATTTGAGCTTAAAAATGAATGTAGATGCAAAGCTTTTTGAAGAAGATGCAGAGCGTGAACTTCATGATGCGTATAAAAAAGTAGCATCTAGTAGATATGACTCTTATGAAGAAGAGCTAGATGCACTACTTGGATTAAAACCAGAGCTAGATCGGTTTTTTGAAGATGTGATGGTAAATGCTGATGATGAAGCTATAAAAAATAATAGAAAATCTTTAGTAGCATCTATATATAAGAGCATCCTAAAGATTGCAGATATAAAAGAAGTAAGTCTGTAGTTTTAAAAGGTTTCTTTAATTGAATGCTATAAACAACTGAGTGCTCTGAACAATTATTAAGGTAGATCCTGAATCAAGTTCAGGATGACGCGTGTTCCGTCATTCCGTGCTTGACACGGAATCTAGTTTATAGACTAATCAGAAGGTTCAATTTAACAAAATTTTATAATATAGCTATTGTAACATTACTAAAAAGTGAGATATAATGCAAAAAAAATTATTTAGTAATGGTGCAAAATGGTTGTAAAAAATCTTTTATATTTTTTCTTAATTTTTTTCTTAAGTGGATGCACACAAGCGTACACGACAACAAACACTCAACACCTTGATGCACTAAATAAGCAGATAACTAATTTAGAGCAAAACTTAAGCCAAAAACTAGATACTAAACTAGAAAAACATGATGAAAATTATAAAAGATTATTAGAGACTTCTCTTTTGCAACAAGCTAAGAGTTTTGAGTCTTTAAAAAGCGACTTGATCACTCTACTTAAACCTGCAAAGCCTGTTAAAACAAAGGTTGTAAAAACTAAACAAAAACCTATAATAGTTGAAAATAAAATACTATCTCTTAAAGAAAAGCTAGTTATTGGAAGTGTTGAGAGAGTGCATGTTTATCCATCTAACTTTGTTATGGAGGCTAGGATAGACACAGGTGCTGAGACTTCTTCTATAGATGCAAGAGAGATAACAAGGTTTGAGAGAGATGGCAAAAAATGGGTGCGATTTACCTTAGTCGACAGAGAAACAGGCACATCGCATGTTGTAGAGCGTAAAGTAGTTCGAGTTGTGAGAATTTCACAATCTTCACTTGAAAAAGATTATGAAAAAAGAGTGATAGTTGTGCTTAAAATAACTATTGGAGATAAAAAAGAGTTAAGTGAATTTACTCTTACAAATAGAGAGCATATGAAATATCCGATGTTGATTGGACGTAGTGCGCTTCAAGATGTTATGGTTGTTGATGTTAGCGAAGAATATCTAGCTCCATTAGTTATAAGAAAAAAAACAAAATAATGATATCCAAAAACCTCTTATATTTATTTGTATTTTTTTTAGCACTCTTAGGTGTTTTTATAGCCATAATGAGACATGAACAAACGCAGATTCCTTTTTTATCAAGTGAGAAAAAAGATGTTTGGATGGTTGAAGCAAGAGTGGAGTTTAAAGCACAAAACAACACGCCTATAACTGTTAGTTTATCTTTACCTGAGGATACTTCAGGATATAAACTCTATTTTGAGCAGAGTGTCTCAGCTGGGTATGGTTTTAGTATGGTGCAAAAAGATGGCATCAAGCGTGGAGAGTGGAGCATTCGTCAAGCAAAAGGAAAACAGGTCCTCTACTATAAGGCACAGATTGTTCAAGACTTCACAGATGATCTGCCTTTAAACAAAGTTGAGTCAAAACTAAATCCTAAAGATGATATTTTATGGAGTGCTTCTGAGCAGATAGCTGCAAAAGAGATACTCGACCTTGCATATGCAAAATCAAGTAACAATATCACTTTTACCAGAGAGCTTATTAAAATTCTTAAAAATATAGAAAAAAGAGATGATAGTTCTCTGCTTTTACTTAAGCATAACTATATGGATGTGCTTAGTAAACTCTTAACTGATGCAGGAGTTGTGCATAGAGTATCTCTTGCACTAGAACTAGAAGATGCAAGGCGTAATAAAGCACTCACCTCTGTAATAGAAGTTTTGGATAAAGGTGAGTGGATACTATTTGATCCAAAAAATGCACTACAAGATGTAAACAAAAACTTCCTTTTGTGGACAAGAGGTGGAAAATCACTCATAGATGTTGTAGGTGGAACAAATGCAACAGTAAATTTTTCAATGGTTAAGCAAAATATGCCAGCACTTGAACTTGCAAAGGCTCATTTTGATGAGAGTGGATTTGGTATCTTTAGCGTTCATCGTTTGCCAATAGAGGAACAAAGTATCTTTAAAATGCTTCTTCTTTTACCTATTGGTGCGCTCATAACTGTTTTTATGCGTCTAATCATTGGCGTAAAGACCTCTGGAACATTTATGCCTGTGCTTATCGCTATGGCCTTTTTACAAACATCACTCTTTTTAGGACTACTAAATTTTGTTGTTCTTGTTGCTATCGGACTTCTGCTTAGAGGTTACCTCTCAAATCTTAACCTTTTACTAGTTTCTAGGATTGCTACTATCATAGTTATCGTTATATTTTTAGTCGCATTTATGACTCTTATAGGGTATGAGATGGGATTCAATACTGGGATGAGTGTAGCATTTTTCCCTATAATAATCCTTGCATGGACAATAGAAAGAATGTCTATACTATGGGAAGAAGAGGGTGCAAAAGAGGTTTTAACACAAGGAAGTGGAAGTCTTTTGGTTGCGATACTTGCTTATATGGCGATGATCAATGGATATGTAGCACATCTATTTTTTAACTTTCCTGAGCTTCATCTTATAGTTATTGCACTTATGATTTTAATGGGAAGATATACCGGTTATAGACTCTTAGAACTTCGTCGTTTCCGTGAGTTTAAAAATATTTAAATGTTAAACTTCATAGGACCTTTTACACTTAAGAGAAGAGGAATATTGGGGATGAATAGTCGCAATATTGAGTTTATCAGTCGCTACAATGACCGCAAACTATTTCCTCTTGTAGATAATAAGCTTCAAACTAAACTCTTAGCACAAGAGTATGGTATAAATACTCCTGAGCTTCTTTTTGTTGTACGATATCAACATGATGTTTATAGACTTTTAGAAAAGCTAAAAAACATCTCTTCTTTTGCTATAAAACCAGCATGTGGTTCTGGTGGTAAAGGGATTTTGGTTATCAAAGGTAGAGATGGTGACGGCTTTATCAAATCGAGTGGTATGGTTATAGGACTTCAAGAGGTAACGAAGCATGTTACAAATATTTTAGCAGGACTTTACTCACTCTCTGGGGACCAAGATGTCGCACTTGTAGAGACTTTGATAGAAGCAGATGCCGTGTTTGATGATTACTCTTATCAAGGTGTTCCCGATATCCGTATCATAGTTTTTCAAGGCTATCCTGTGATGGCTATGCTTCGTCTCTCTACAAAAGCGTCAGATGGCAAAGCGAACTTGCATCAAGGAGCAGTTGGCGTTGGGCTTGATATCAAAACAGGTAAGCCAATAAACGCTGTAATGAATAGTGAAAAAATTCTTATTCATCCAGATACAAAACATAGTTTTGATGGTATAAAAATAGACAATTGGAAGGAACTTCTACTCTTAGCATGTAGCTGTTATGATATGACTAATCTTGGTTATTTAGGTGCAGATATAGTACTCGATAAAAACAAAGGTGCTATGCTTTTAGAGCTAAATGCAAGACCAGGACTTTCCATACAAGTAGCTAACTCTAAAGGGTTGCTTCCTCGCCTTAGAAAGATAGAAAAAGAAAAAGTAGCCTCTAAAAGAGCTAATGTACAAAAGAGAGTAGAATTTGTTCTTGGTTTTGAAAATTTTTAATTATAGCTTTTGAACTTTTGGTGGTATCGTTTTAAAAGCCTCTTTAAAACCTTTTGCTCTTAATTCTTTTGCTTTTCCTAAAGCTAGTGGAGATAAAAAGTAGCCAATCTCTAGAGCTTCATCCTCATCATGGTTATTGTCATACATAAATACTATATTTTTATCTAACTTTTGAACTTGAGCAGACAAGGCTCTAACATAGGCGATGATAGCTTTATGGTGTCTGTCATGCTTGTGACCAGAGCCAAAAAAGACAAACTTACCACTAAGTCTAATGTTTGGGATATCAAGATAGTTTAATTTTTTATCGTATCTTGTGTATTGGTTCGAGTTGAACTTGTCTAAATCAGCATCAAACTCTTCTAAGATGGGTGTTGGTTCTATGTTTTCTCTGTTAAGTGAAAAAAGGTACTTTATCTCTACAAGTTTTTTAGGATATACTTTTTTAAGTCCTGCATTTATAACATAACTCATAGGGTATTCATTAAGTGTAACAAATTTATCATACCCATCAAAGCCATCTTCTTTTAAAAATCTACTAAGTTTAAAGCCTACTGGGCTTGTTTCAGGGTTGTAAAGTATGATAGTCCCAGCTACATTTTTTCTCTTTTTTTTGAGTAGAATTTCAAGCTCATCGGTAGTGATTTCATCTTCATCACTCTCATTAAAATAAATATATTGTTCTACTAAGTAGTCCATATCAAAGTTTGTTGAGTACTTTCCAAATATTTGCATCTATCTTAATCCTTATAGTTGTCGAAATTGTACTTAGTTTTGTTTAAAATGTCTATTTTATTTAAAAGATAGTTTAAAGCTTAAAAAAGAGTGGCTTTAATATTTAACTTTTGCTAAGTAAAGTCCATTGCTAGGCGCTGGCTTTAGTTTGTACTTCTTTTTACAAGCTAGAGACTCTTTGATCTCATTTTTATCTAGATTTAAAAGTCCAGCTACCATAAAACGGATTTGACTTCTTAAGTATCCATTTGCTTCAAAGTGCAAAACTATAAAGCCTTTGTGTCTATAGGCAAAGGCTTTGTAAACTTCTCGGATGCTACTCTTTGTATCACTTCCCACCTTCATAAAGTTAGCAAAGTTATGTCTTCCCTTATAAAGCTTTATATTTTTCTCTATCTTTTTAAAATCTAGTGAGTCAACAAAAGTTACAAAATCATCTTCAAATGGGTTTCTCTTAGCTACTTTTATCATATATCTATAGACTCTTTTTTTAGCGCTATATCTTGCATGAAAAGAATCATCTACTTTTTTTACGCTTTTGATTAAGATGCTAGGAGGGAGCATGGAGTTTAAAACTCTTTTTAGTTTTTCTAAGTCATTCCAAAATTGTGGTAAATCAAGATGACAAACCTGAGCAGATGCGTGAACTCCTTTGTCAGTTCTACCAGATGCAACAATCTTAGAGTCAATCCCTAGTTTTAAAAGAGCTGCTTCTAGGGTTCCTACTATAGTATTTGTGGAACTTTTTTGTACTTGTGAACCTAGAAAATGAGTTCCATTGTAAGAGAGAGTTATAGCGCATCGCATATATAAGTTAAAACCTAGCTAAAATGGTCTTTTTATAGATGGCATAAGTCACTATAAGCCAAGTTAGAGAAACTGCTGGGATAGTATAGTAGCCAAGTGCTTTTTGAAGCCATAGAGTAGTTCCGTAGTAGATAACAATATCTATAAAAAGATATAGATATAGTCTAGCTTTTTGATGCCTTACATGGGCTATACCGATGCTAGCAACTAAATATAGACTAAGAATAGGAAAGATACTCAAAAGAGTATTGGTTATCATCTTATGCTTTTTTTTATCTTTTCTCTCATCTGAGAGCCAGTACTCCAGTGGTGTTTTATAAACTGATAGGTCTGTAGTCATAGTATCATTTATAAACATAGTGTCAAAACTAATTTGTGAAAACTTTTCTTTAGAGTAACTATAACCCTCTCCATCTATAAGTTTTAGCCTAAGTATCCCAGCATTGTTGATGATTTCGGCTCGATTGGCACTAATGATGATCTCTTCTTCTATATTTTTGTTAAAAAGGATAACATCCGAGTAAGTTTCATCTTGATTATCTGCACCAATATACAAAAGCCAACTACCAAAACTATGACCAAATTCTGATGCACTTAGGTTAAACTTTGCTTCACTTTTTTTATAAGAGATAAAGTTGCTTGAGAGCGTCTTTGCATGAGGAATAAGTACAAGAAAGTTAAAAGCCAGCAAAAGACTTAGGGTAATGGCAGGTTTTAAAAGTATCTTTAATATAAATTTTGGATGGATACCAAGAGAGAATAACACTACCATTTCATTGTCAGTTGAGAGTCTAAAAAGTGTAAGCGTGGCTGCTGTGAAAAATGTTATAGGAAGTGTATAAAACAGAATTTCAGGAAGCACAAAAAGAAATAACTTTGTCATATCCAAGATGTTAAGCTGTATAACGGCTGTGTATGTCGCTAACTTTATCATAAATACAACTGTTGCTATAGCAAACAGAGGTATAAACATAGATAAAAAGAGTATGTAAAAGTTGTCGTTTATGTAGTTTTTTAGTTTATGCATATCAGTAAGTTGCCTCGATATAAGCTAAGATAGGAGAGTCAAAGATATAGACTATAAATGAGGCTAACGCTAAAAAAGGCACAAAAGGAACTCTCTGCTGCTCAATACTTCTTTTTAATACCAATAGCATAACAGGAAGTGCCAAAAGAGCTGATAAAAATATAGCTACAAGCGTTAGTTTAACACCAAGCAGAGCTCCCATAGTAGCTGCTACCATAATATCTCCCTCTCCCATAGCTTCGATAAATGGAGTTCTATCATAGAACTTGTTCCAAGAGGTTTTATTCTTTTGCGCTGCTCTGTATATAGATGAAGTTAGATAGTATGAAAGTGCAAATCTAAGAAGGGTAAAACCACCCGCAAAAAGTAGGGCGTTTTGTAGGTTTAAAAGTATTCCATCTAGACTCCACGCTCCTAGTATTGCAAAAAAGATAGCCAATAAATTTAGTGAATCAGGAACCATTTTATAGCGAAAATCTATCATCGAAAGTGCTAGGAGCATTAAAAAACTAAGAGCTATAAAAAGAGCTGGTAGTGTTAACGTAAATTTAGCTGCAATTACTAAGAAGATAAGTCCAGATAGTAACTCTATGATGGGATATTGCATGGATATTTTAGCAGAGCAATATGAGCATTTGCCCCTTAAAAATATCCATGAGATGATGGGGATATTGTGCCAAGGTTTTAGCGAAGTTTTGCAACTATAACAGTGTGATGCACCAAAAACAACACTTTCATTTTTTGGAATTCTAAGTATGACTACATTTAAAAAAGAGCCAAAGAGTAAGCCTAATATAAACGCCACTAGAAGCATTATAGTCCTCCAAAACGACGTTGTATTTTTGTAAAATTTTTTATGATTTTCTCTAACTCTGTAGTTGTAAAGTCAGGCCAAAGCGTATTTGTAAAAAAGAGTTCTGCATAGGCTGATTGCCAAAGTAAAAAATTAGAGAGTCTTTTGTCCCCACCCGTTCTAATAAGCAAATCAACGCTATCTTTACAATCAAGCGTGTTTGATAGCATCTCCTCAGTAATATCTCCCTCATACTCTTTTAGCTTGTTTGCAGCTCTTAGGATTTCATCGTGAGCACCATAGTTAAGTGCTAAAGACTGTATAAGTCCATCACAGTGAGCAGTCTCATCTTTTACTCTTTGTATAGTCTTTTGAAGTGACTTTGAGAAGGCTCTTATGTCACCTATGGGTTCAAAACGGATATTATTAGCTAAATATGTTATGAGTTCATCCTTTAAGTATCTCTCTAAAAGTTTCATCAAAAACTCGATTTCTAAGCGAGGTCTTTTCCAGTTTTCAGTTGAAAAAGCGTAAAGAGTAAGTCTCTCTACATCTCTGTTTTTTGCACAGTATGCAGTTACATCTTTTACAACTTTTGCACCAGCTTCATGCCCTTTTACTCTTTTTTTACCGCTAAGTTCTGCCCATCGACCATTGCCATCCATAATAATGGCTATGTGTTTTGCTCTGTTTATATTAGAGTTTTTTAGCATGATCTAAAATCTCAAAAGATAGACTTAGTTTGTCATCTAAAGTTAAAGACTCTATAGTGTTTGGAGTTATAAAGTCTATCTGGTTTGTGTTGCTTCCAAAGCTTGATGAGTCTTTTAGAATATTTAAGCATACCGCATCAACACCCTTACTATCTATCATGTTTGAAGCGTTTTTTATAGCACCGCTAGCGTCTACTTCTGCTTTAAAGCCAATGGTCGTTATATCTGTTTTATCTATAGTTGTTAAGATATCAAGATTTTGTTTTAACTCTAGTGCAAACTCTTCACCTAAAGTTGCTTTTTTTAGTTTGCCCTCTTGTGTATGTTTTACTACATAGTCACTAACAGCAGCGGCCATAAAAAGGTATGGTTTTTTTTGTATCAAAGATATCGCATCATCACTCATGAGAGTCGGTTTTGAGAGCTTACCTTTTTTTGCTATGCGTATAGAGTCTACAAGATACTCCATCATCTCAGCTGAACTCTCTACATCTATAGTATACATATCTTTTGGGATATTTGACTCAAACTTTGTAGATATAAGGTTTACATCTGCACCTTTGCAATAAAGGGCAGTGGCAAGTGCGGATGCCATCTTGCCACTTGAAAAGTTTGATATGAATCTTACATCATCAATCTTCTCAATTGTCCCACCACCTGTGACTATAACTCTTCTATCTTGCCAAAAATCATCTTGTAGTAAGATTTTTACACTATGCCAAAATATATCTAAAACATCAGCCATCGCACCATCACCTACAGTCCTACAAGCTAACTCTTTTGTTTGAGTATCTACTACGCTATAATTTGCAATAGAGAGCATTTTAAGGTTTGCTTTTGTAAAAGGGTTCTCAAGCATGACAGTGTTTGCTGATGGAGCTATGATTTTTGGTTTTGAAAATGCCAATGCACATTGAAGAAGCATATTATCAGCAATACCGTTAGCAAGTTTTGCTATAGTGTTTGCAGTAGCAGGTGCAATAACAAACAGATCTGCCCACTGAGTTGTTTTTATATGGTTATGTTCATCTACCCATGACTCATTTGTGTCATCTAGTACTCTGTTTGTTGTGAGTGTCTCAAAACTAAGCGGTGTTACAAACTTCTTAGCTGCTTCGCTCATCACCACTTTTACCTCGGCTCCAGCTTTTACAAAGAGTCTTGTCAGCTCAAGTGATTTATATACGGCAATAGAACCAGTAACACCTAAGAGTATCTTTTTGTCTTTTAGTAAGTGTGGAGGAATAAGCATAAAACGAGCCTTAGTGAAATATTTATGGATTATACCAAATTTCTCTATGAGAAGATTTATATATTGACACATATCAAGCTAAATATTATTATCTTTGATAAGATTACAACTTATAATTAATAAAAGGAATATTTATATGAAAGCTATATTTTACATACTAGCTCTTGGCTTAACACTTTTTGCAAACACTGCAGATACTGCTACATGTCATAAGTGTCATCCAACTATAGTTGAAGAGTTTGAATCTTCTATGCATAAAAAATCTTCTATATATGAAGACAAGATTCATAAAGCAGTCTGGGATAAACATCCATTAAAGGCTAAAGATAATTACACTTGTGCAAAGTGTCACACACCAAATACGACAGATGGACAAACCCACAAAGAGGGCATTACTTGTCTTAATTGTCACACTATTACGAGTGTCCAAAAGCATGCAAAGTCAAACAAAAATATTTATTCAGACAAAGATAAAACGTTTTACTCAGCAGAGAAGGGCAGAGAGGGTGAAATAGTTAAGCATAAAACAACAAGCTCTTGGTGGGGTAACAAAACTACAGTCGGTTCAGCTTATCATGATATAGACTATACAAATGAAGCTTTTTATAACGGTCAAATGTGTATGGGATGCCACTCACACAGACAAAACTCACATGAGTTTGCAGTTTGTAGCATAGACGAAGATGGTGCAAAAGACAAAGAGTCAAACTGTATCTCTTGTCATATGCCAAAGATAGATGGGACAGCAACAACTGTAAGAAAGAGTAAGCAACACACTTATCACGGTTTTGCTGGAGCTAGAGTGAATCCTGAGATGTTAAGCAAATATGTTGAGTTAGAGTTTAAAAAAGTGGCTAATGGTTTTGAGGTGGTTATAGAAAACAAAGCTCCACACGACTTTATGACTCATCCTCTAAGGGTTGCGCAGCTAAGAGTAACACTTACTAGAGACTCTAAGCATATAGAGTTAAAAACTCATTCATTTGTAAGAATCATAGGAACAGATGGCAAGCCATCTATGCCGTGGTTAGCAACTGAAGTTATAAAAGACACTATGATAAAAGCTAATGAGAAAAGAGTTGTAAACTATAGCGATGCTCTTAAGAGTGGTGACAAAGTAGAAGTAAGCTTAGGCTACTATCTTGTAAACCCAAAAGCAGTTAAAAAACTAAATCTTCAAGATGAAAAAGAGTTAACAAAATTTACTATACTTAAGAGTAAACAATTTAGTATAGAATAGTTATAGTAGAGCAAGGTGGAATATCTTACCTTGCTTTTATATTTAAGAAGATGCAAAAAACTTCTCCACATCAACATTTAAAGCTTTAGATATTTTGTATATATGCTCTAAGTTAAACCTTCTGTTTTTAGCAGAATTTTCAGCATTGGCATAAAAAGCTGATGATTTTTGTCCTATCATCAGAGCTAACTCGAGCTGAGTAACTCCCTTTAGTTGCCTCTCTTTTTTTATATTTGCTGAAACTTGTTTTATGAAATTTTGAACTTCATCATCATCAACAATGCATAAATTGTCAAATATGCTCAACATAGATCCTTTAGTAATATTTTTAACACTTATTTAATTATCAATTAGTATAATTGTGATAATGCGTAATATTATATAAGGTTATAATTCATGGGTCAATTACTTGTTAGTAATTAACTTATAGGTTAAATAAAGGAAGTTCATGTTTAGTTTAAAAAAAAGGGATGATTTAAATATAAAGATAGAAAAACTCGTCACTGAAAATAATAAATTACAAAATACAACTCAGGATTATATAGTAAAAAACAAGGCTTTGCAGAAGGAAGTTGATAGACTTAAAAAACATGCAAAAAGTTCAGAGCTAAAAGAGACACTTGTTGATTTATTATTGTCAGGTTGTACGAGCAATATAGGTATTATTCAAAAAGATTTTGCTGGAAATATAGACCTCCTAACTGATATGCAAGAGCATTCAAAAAATTCATCACTTGGATCAAGAAAAAGTGTCTTTTCAATCTCTGAAAATTTAAGAAACTTAATGGAGTCAATCGCTGAGTCTAATGAAGGTGTTTCAAGACTTACCGAGGGTATCAATGATGTCTCATCTTTAATGATGCTTATAAACGATATAGCAGACCAGACAAATCTCTTAGCACTAAATGCTGCTATAGAGGCAGCTCGAGCAGGTGAGCACGGACGAGGATTTGCAGTAGTTGCTGATGAGGTGCGAAAACTAGCAGAGAGAACGCAAAAGGCAACTAAAGAAGTTGAAATAACCATAAATACATTAAAACAAGAGTCACATAACATAGCCAAAAAATCTGAAACAATGACATCAATAGCCCAAAAATCTGAAAGCCTGACAAACGACTTTGAATTAACACTTCAAGAATTTGCTAATGATGGCGAAAAAATCGCACTCTCTATAGATAGTATACTTGATGAAACATTTATAGGTTTAGTTAAACTTGATCATCTCTTATTTAAAGCAAATGCTTATAGTGCCTTTATCCATGAAGATGATAAAGCACATTTTTCAAATCATCATGAGTGTAGACTAGGAAAATGGTATGATAGTGGAATAGGTAAAGATAGGTTTGGGCATACAAAAAGCTATAAAGATATGCTTAGTCCTCACAAGTTGGTACATCAAAATATAATAGATGCTATAGAGTGTATAAAAAATGGTATCTGTAATGATGCTGAGAAAATTATAAAAAATTTTAATACTGCAGAGTCTTCAAGTAAAAAACTTTTTGAATTATTGGATTTATTACCATTAGAGAGGTAGAGATGATTGTAAATAATAAAGAAACTCTAATTTGTGCAATTGACCTAGAAACACATGAGATTTTATATGCAAACAATAGCTGTATAAAAGAATTTGGCGATCTTATAGGAAAAACCTGCTATAAGACTTTTCAAAAAAATAAAAAAACACCTTGTTCTTTCTGTCCTTTTGAGCAATATAAGCAACCAAATCCTTTAGCAGTAGGAACTACATTTGAGTGGGAAAATGAAAACCCTATCAATGGACGGTATTATTTATTTAATGATTGCATTGTAGAATGGAGAGATAATCAAAAAGCAAAAATTCAAGTAGGTATAGATATAACTAAACAAAAAAAACTTGAAGAAGAGATCAAAAGGCTTGCAAATTATGACTCTCTAACAAATCTAGCCAATAAAACACTTTTGAAAAAATCTATTTCAAGCACTATGAAAAAAAATCATCAAAAAGGTTTTTACAGTGCTTTGTTATTTATAAACCTAGATAATTTCAAAGCAGTTAATGATAAGTCTGGACACAGTATAGGAGATAAGTTACTTATAGAAGCTTCACGCAGAATAAAAAAAACCATAAAAAGTAAAAGTGTAATATCAAGAATAGGAGGAGATGAATTTATTGTTTTAGTAGAGACAAGTAAAAAAGATGAAACACTTGCAATGAGAGTATTTGAAAAAATATCACAAAAAATTCTTGATAGTTTAAAAGAGACATATTTTATAGATAACTATGAGTTTAGAGTGAGTGCGAGTATAGGTATTAAGCTATTTAACGATGAGAGTACATCTGTTGATAAGTTAATCTCATATGCTGATAATGCTATGTACAATGCAAAAGGAAATGGAAAAAATACTTTTTGCTTTTTTGATCCAAAGTTACAAAAGATAATGGATGAAAAAATAAAACTAACTGAGAGTTTAAAAGAGGCAATAGAGCAAAACCAAATGAACTTGCACTATCAAACACAAATTTTTTTAAATCAAGAAGAGAAGATTGTAGGAGTAGAGGCTCTTATTAGATGGAATCATCCTACAAGAGGTATGATCTCACCTGCTGAGTTTATACCTTTAGCAGAAGAGAGTGGGCTTATTATTCCCCTTGGAGAATGGATTATAGATGAGGCTTGTAAGCAGATAAAAACATGGAAGAGCGAGAAAGTTAAAAAAAGTTGGAGAGTTTCTATAAACGTAAGTTCAAAACAGTTTGAGATGGATAGTTTTGTATCAACTATAAAAAATATTGTTGATATAAATGGTATTCATCCAAATATGTTAAGACTAGAACTAACTGAGAGTTTATTAATAAAAAATGTTGATAAAGTTTTAGATAGACTTCATAAGTTGAAAGAGATGGGATTTTCTCTCTCTATTGATGATTTTGGAACTGGTTACTCATCTTTGTCTTATCTCAAAAGACTACCTATAAATGAATTAAAAATAGATCAATCTTTTATAAAAGATTTAACTACTGATAAAAATGATGAAATTATTATTAAAACCATCATAACCATAGGAAAGAAATTTGGTTTAGAAGTCATTGCTGAGGGGGTAGAGACTAAAGAGCAATACCAAAAACTTACAGAGATAGGATGTAAATATTTTCAAGGTTATTTTTTTTCAAAACCTATTAGTGCACAACAGCTCTAAAATTTATCTTTTTTTGCTAGAATCCCAAAAAATTTAACCCAAGAGGATTTAAATGCAAAAAAGAATAAAAAGTTTTGTAGAAGATTCAAAGTTTCAAAACTTCATAATGGCTCTTATCATCATTAATGGTGTTATTATGGGGTTTGAGACTTCAAAAGAGATTATGCAGGACTATGGCTTATTGTTTCATATATTTGACAAGTTAGTTATTACTATCTTTACTATAGAGATATTGCTTCGCATCTATGCTCATAGAGTAGAATTTTTTAAAGATTCATGGAGTCTTTTTGACTTTGTTATAGTTGCTATCTCTTTGATGCCATCAACTGGTGGATTTGAAATCTTTAGAATACTAAGAGTATTTAGGCTCTTTAGACTTATAACAGTAGTTCCACAGATGAGAAAAATAGTAATGGCGCTCATTAGTGTAATACCTGGAATGCTCTCCATCGCTGCACTTTTAATTCTGTTTTTCTATATCTTTGCAATCATGGCTACACAGTTATACGCCGAGACTTTTCCACAGTGGTTTGGCTCACTAGGTGAGTCTTTTTATACACTCTTTCAGATTATGACGCTAGAGTCTTGGTCAATGGGAATAGTGCGACCTATTATGGAGGTTCACCCATATGCCTGGATATTTTTTGTGCCATTTATATTTATGGTGACCTTTATTATGGTTAACCTTATAGTTGCTATTGTAGTAGATGCTATGAGTGAGATAAACAAGGATGAGACACAAAGTGTTGTACGTGAGATTCATTCACATGATGAGGGCTTTTCTTTGGAGTTAAAAGAGTTACATCTAGAGATAAGAGAGCTAAAAGAACTCTTAAGAACAAAGCTCTAATCTACCGAATCTACCACTAGTAGATACTCTCCTGCAAGAGGGTGATTTTTTGGATGTTTTGGTGGTTTTTTATATGGATGAATCCACTTTTTGCCTTTGTAGAGATGCTTAAAAAAGACAAGGTTATTATCTAAAAAACTATTTAACTCTTCGCTCATACGGATACAGCCGTGTGAACGAGCTACTCCAAACTCTAGTGAGCTTTTGTGAGTATGAAGGGCAAACTTTAGTTTATCTCTTATGAGTTTATGCTTTTTTATATCTTTTATCTTTTTACCATTTACATCAAAGGTGTTGTAGCGGACACTGCTTTGCTCTCCAAAGTAAAAAACAAAACTACCTTTTTTTCCATAAGGAAGGGTTACATTATCATCGAGCATCTCGCCTTTTGAGCGCCAACCACTCTTGATGCTAAAGAGTCCTGATGGAGTTTTAAAGTAGTGATCTTCTCTGCTTTTTACTTCTGCTTCTCTACTCATATCTCCACTAGAGATAAAGTCAAAGCCAATGGCAAAGAAGTCATCGACTTCTGCGTCATATAAAACCAATATAAAAACCTGTTTTTTTAAATCTACAAAAGAGATAAACTGAGAGGTTTTAAATTTCTCTTTGTACTTTAGAAGATGTTTTTTTGCTCTTTGCCAGTAGATGGCATCTATGCTAAACTTTTTCTCTCTTGCTATAAGTTTTTCTCTTGTATCAAAGGGCTTTAGAATGACTTTAGAAAAAAATTCATCTTGGATTTTTTTAACATCAAAGTTTGATGCTCCAAGATAATTTAAAGCTAAAAAAAACAGAAAAATTATCTTCAACGGATTAGCTATTTACTCTTTTTGTAGGGTCTAACTCATTTACAACTAAGTCTAAAATTTCAAATAATTTTTCACTCTCATTTTCCATATTTTTAAAGTTGTTAATGATTTCATCCTCAATATTTTCTTCAAAAATAGTGCTATTGTTCATTAGTTCTATATTTTTAATAACATTTGAGTGAACTTTTGCGTGAGGTGTATCTATGGCTGAGTAGTTTTTAGTGTGTCCATACCTCTCTTTTCCATCTGCTAGGTACCACTTACCTAAACGGCACTGCGTATGATCACCAAACTGAGCTTTAACCTCGTGAGACAGTACCGAAGTATAGGCGTTTGATTTAAATAAAATATGGTCAATCTTTACAAGAACCATAAAGAGTGAATCACGTATAAAACTAGCATATTCAGCCGAATTTTGGGCATTTGCTTGAAACTGTTTAAGTGTTATAGCAAAATCATCTATAGTGCTAGTAACATTTTGTGAAATGTCTGCCATCTCTTGTGAGTTTGACTGAATCTCTTGTGTCTCTTGTTGAAGAGTTTGGATAGTTATAGATATCTCTTGAGTTGATTTTTGAGTTCTCTCTGCAAGTTTTCGCACTTCATCAGCAACTACTGCAAATCCACGTCCATGCTCACCTGCACGTGCAGCTTCTATGGCGGCATTTAGTGCTAAAAGATTTGTTTGTTCTGCAATATCTTTGATGATATCTGCAATGGCTGAGATCTCATTTGATCTCTCTGAGAGAGAGTCTATATTGTTACTTGTTGCATCTATTTTGTGGCTAAGATCACCAAACAAGCCAAGAACACTGTCCATAGTCTCTAAGCTACTGTTTGCTTCTTGTGAAGTTTTATCTGACATTTGGGAGATCTTGTCTACCTCTTCTGAGTTATTTAAAAGATTTTGCTGGATAATAGTTAAACCATGTGAGATTCCTCCACCTAAATCATGAAGTTTTTCACTAAAGCTACCTCTTACTTGTGCTCTGTATCCATCTTCTATGGTTTTAACTGAGTTGTTGATGGCTTGAGTTGCTTGCGTTAGAGTAGGGTTAAGTCCAGTTGTATCAGCGTAGTAAGAGTTTGAAGTGTCTTCTGCTATCTGAATGGCTTTTACAGTCTCTTTCATATAGTGTTTTAACTGTTTTATCATAGAGTTAAATTCAACCCCAAGTTCATATATCTCAGCTTTACCTATCTCTGGAGCTGCTACTTCAAAGTCTCCATGACTAAGTTTCGTCATAGAGTTAGTAGTTTTCTCAATTGCCTCTTTTAGTAGAAGTAGTTGAGAGCGAAGATATAGTGCTAAGAGGATATGCACTATTACAATTCCTACCATAAGAGGAGAGAAGTCAAATATAAAGACTTCTAAAACAAATCCTAGAGCAAAAAGGATCAACTGCAAAGTATTTGAATGTGCAGAATTTTGTAGAGTTGAATTATTCATATTTTTTCCGTTACTTAGAATATAAATTTCTTAAAGATGAATTGTACCTAAAAAAAGTTATATAAGTTTTATAAATCATGCTTTTGAAAAAAATTTGTAATAAAAATCTTTAATAGTCTTTAGTTTTGTGCGGCTGATGGCTAAAACCCCGCTTTGTATCTTAGAACCAGTTACTGTAGTACCTGCGGCTATCATAACATCATCTTCAACTATAAGTGGCGCTATAAGTTGTGAGTCACTTCCGATAAAAACATTTTTTCCTATGATGGTTTTATATTTGTTTACGCCATTATAGTTACAAGTAATAACGCCAGCACCGACATTTGTACCTTCTCCAACTTCTGCATCACCAATATAGCTTAGATGTCCAGCTTTTACGCCTATAAGTGAGCTTTTTTTAACCTCTACAAAGTTTCCTATATGCGTGTTTTTGAGCTGTGACATTGGTCGAATGTGGGCTAATGGACCAACATCTGAATCTATGATGCGACTATCTTCTATAACGCTTGAGGATTTTATGTGAGAGTTTGAGATAAGAGTATCTCCCGTTATACGGCAGTTATTTTCAACAATACACTCTTTTTCAAACTTAACACTCTCCTCTATATAGATAGTATGAGGAAGCTGCATCACAACTCCCTCTCTCATCCAGTGAGATTTGATTTTATCCTGCATAACAACTTCACACTGGGCTAAATCTTCTTTAGAATTTACCCCTTTAAAATGTCCCTCATCTACTAAAAGAGGTGAGATGCTGATGGCATCTGCTTTAGCTAATGAGATTATGTCAGTCAAGTAGTACTCTCTTTGAGCATTGTCATTTTTTAGAAGAGGGATGTACTTTTTAAGGACAGATGAACTAAAAGCATAGACTCCAGCGTTTACGCTTTTTACTTTTAACTCTTCTTTACTTGCATCTTTATGTTCAACTATCTTTAAAACTTCGCCATCTTCAATGATAACACGACCATATCCATCAGGATCTTCTAACTCAAAGATAGACATGATAATCTGGGCATCACTACTTAAAAAGCCACTGAGTGCCCCTGCTGTTATAAGTGGCATATCACCATTTAAGACTAAAACTTTGTCTCTTTTTGGCTCTATGTTCATCATGGCTCCACCAGTTCCAGGGAAGTTTTGTGCATCTTGGATAACAAAGTTTATGTTGGTAAAAAACTTGCCTATCTCTTTTATAACCTCTTCTTTTTGATGTGCTACAACTACTGTTATGTCATCTGAAATCTCTTGTGAAGATTTGATGATGTGGTAAAGCATTGGTTTGCCACTTATGTGGTGGAGCACCTTTGCTTTTGTTGACTTCATACGGCTGCCTTTTCCAGCTGCTAAAATTACTATACTTAAATCTTTTTTATTCATATTTCCTCTATTTTATATTTTATTTGCAAGATGATTTGTCTTTTTTGATGACAAACTCATCTAAAATCTCTCCATCTATACTTAAAAACTTTGAGTTAAGCGTAGTTGGAGTTATATCTATGATGAGCGAGCCCATTTGATTAAAGGCAAAAGGAAGAGCAGGGTGTTCTAAAGAGGCGTTATCTAGTTTTGAAGATGAACCACAAACTTGATAAATAGTACCGCTATTTTTACTTGGCTTTATAGGTTTTGTATAGCAGCTCTTTGCATCTTGAACTATGTTATGTTTGCCTAAAGTATCACTTTTACCTATATGATTGACCATAAGTTTTGAGCGCTCATAGCCATGTGAGTTTCCACTTAGAACCAAATCTACCCCAAATTCATCAAAGATAGGAACTAAGTTTTCTCTGATTTTTTTAATTTTGCTATGGCTATCTGAGTTGTGTCCACCATCTGTATATGGAGGGGTGTGAAGTGCTACAATAACCCACGGTTTTGTGTTTTTCTTTAAGTCCTCTCTTAACCACGCTGCTAAGTCTGAATTTTTATCTATACGGTACATTTCGCTATCGAGCATAACTAAGTGAAGGTTACCACTCTCAACGGAGTAAAATTTCTCACTACCACTTGGCACTCCACCACTTTCACCCTTTGTAGGAAAGTCAAATATGTTATAAAATGCCCATCTCTTAGCATCATATTTTCCGATAACTGCCCAAGGAGTAAATCTTTTTAGTAGTTTTGCATAAGGCTTAAAAAAGCTCTCATTGTACTGTTTTTGACTACCATTGTTATAAGCATTATTACCTAAAAGTATCCACATATCAAGGTTGTTGAAGTCATGCTCGATGTAGTCTAGCATTGCAGTATAAACTTTTGTTTGGTCTGCTGTTGCCTTACCACTATCCCCGATAACCCATAGTCTTTGAGTCTCTTTTTCCTTACAAAGTGTTCTAAAACTTCTATCTTCATTGTCTATGGACATAGAAGCAGATAAGACTTTGTAGTAGTATTTTGTGCATTCATTTAAGCCTGATATAGTTATGGAGTGTTTTTTAGTTTTTTTAGCGTCTTTAAGAGTATTATCAAGTGAATCTGAGAAAAAACCATACTCTATTGAGCCTACTTCAAACTCTGGAGTGTGCCATTTTATGGTTATGGAATCTTGCGTTTGCATAACAGTATAAGGTGCACGAGGTACAAAAACATGGCTATCATAAGTTATTATGCCAAATCTGCCAATACCATATAGTAAAACTGCAATAAAAACTAACTTTAAAACTGTTTTGAAAAAACTTTTCAATTATCTTCTCACAAAAAATAAACTCAAACTATTGAGTACAAAAACATAGTTGAGAGCACCCCAACCATAACTCCTGCTAAGATAGCATTAACAAAATGGCTATTTGCTAAAACTCTACTTCAAAAAAGCACAATGACTATACTAAATCATAAATAGATATATTTAAGAAATAGTAACACAAGATAGGTAAAAGTAGCGAAGATTGTAGTTATATAGCCTGATGGAAATGAGCTAAAAGTTGTTGAAGAGTCTAAAATAGTGATATAAAGAAGTTTCATATTTTGTAAGAAACTCACATCTTTAGCCTTTTAATTTTCTAGATTTTTTGATAAATGATAAGTGTATAATATTTTTTGTGGTATTATAACCGCAATATTTACTCTTAAGGTATTTGAATGGATTTAGGTACGGTTATTGGTATAGTTCTGGTTTTAGCTCTTTTACTAGGTGCTATGTCAATGGGTGTGGGTGTAGGTCCATATATAGACATCCCATCTATTTTAATAGTTGTTGGTGGTAGTATTGGTTCATTACTGATATCTTTTAAACCAGCACAAATGAAAAACTTTGCAAAAGTCTTTATGGTTGCTGTTAAGCCAACTATTGAAGATGAAGTAGCACTTATAAAAAAGTTAGTTGATTTTGCTACAAAGGCAAGAAAAGACGGTATCTTAGCTCTTGAGGGTGAAGTAAATGCTGAACCAAACGAGTTTTTAAGAAGGGGTCTCTCAATGGCGATAGATGGAAGTGAACCAGATACTATAAGGGAGTTGCTTGAGATAGACATGGAGAGAACCAGTGAGAGGCATAGGGTAAATGGCACTATGTTTAGTCAGTGGGCAGCTTTGGCTGGTGCTATGGGTATGGTTGGAACACTTATCGGTCTTGTTGCGATGCTTTTAAACATGGCTGATCCATCTGCTATTGGTCCATCTATGGCTGTTGCACTTCTTACTACGATGTATGGTGCCATTATTGGTAATGTTGTGGGAACTCCAATATCGATAATCTTAGGTATTAGAAACAATGAAGAGACCCTAATTAAAGAGATGATACTCTCTGGTATCATGTCTATTCAGTCAGGAGATGCACCTCGTGTTTTAGAGGCTAAACTTTTAGCTTATCTAGCTCCAAAAGATAGAGTTAGTCAGTTTGACTAATGAGATGGGTAGTAGATAATGGCTAAAAAGAACAAATGTCCTGAGTGTGAGAGATGTCTTCCTAACTGGTTAGCAGCCTTTGGAGACTTGATGTCCCTGCTTCTATGTTTTTTTGTTTTACTTCTCTCTATGTCGAGCATGGATGCTAAAAAAATCTCTGAAGCTATCGGCTCACTCTCTGGTGCTATGAGTGTTTTAGAAGGTGGAACAAAGACTGAAATCTCAAAAAGAAGAATTCAAGAGTCAACTCCTCTAGAGACTAAAGATGAGACTTCAGAAGCAGTAAATAGAATAACTCAAGCTGCAATGGATGCAAATGAGATGATAGATAAAGGTCACGGACCTGCTATTACAGTTGAAGAGGCTCAAGAGGGTTTTGTTATAGAGCTTCCAGCTTCACTACTTTTTAAATCTGGAAGTGCAACCATAGAAAATGAAGATGCACTTTTGTTTTTAAAAAGAGTAGCCCTGATAGTTGATGAGCTTCCAAACGCTATGTTAGTGAGTGTCCAAGGTCATACAGATAACTTAGCTCCGGGAAAAGATAGCGTATATAAAGATAACTGGGAACTCTCATCAGCTCGTGCTATCTCTGTACTTCAAGAACTTATCTTAGATGGAGTTGATCCAAAAAGAATTAGTGCAGCAGGATTTTCTGAGTATACACCACTAGCTACAAACGTAACAAAGGCTGGGCGAGAAAAGAACCGCAGAGTTGAGTTACATTTTTATGGCAGTAAGAGAGATGATGAAGCAAAAGCTAAACAATCTATCTTAGATAAGGCAACAGCTGAGTAATGATAAGAATCTTTTTTACTCTTTTAGCCTTAGCATCTATACTTGGCGCAGAAGCTGTAACTATTCCCACTATGAACTTTGCTCTATCAGCTCCTGATACTCCAGAGCAACTTGTAAGTTCGCTAAATGTCTTAGTAGTTTTAACACTTCTCTTTTTAGCTCCAAGTATGATACTTGTGATGACGACATTTACTCGTTTTGTCATAGTCTTTGGCTTTTTAAGACAAGCTTTAGGAACTCAACAAGTACCTCCTACTCAACTTCTTGTAATGCTTGCGATGATTTTAACATTTTTTGTGATGGAGCCTATTGGAAAAGAAGCTTATGATGTAGGAATTAAACCATATATTGAAGAAAAAATCGGTTATGAAGAGGCATTTGATAAAACGGCTCTTCCATTTAAAAACTTTATGGTTAGAAATACCAGAGAAAAAGATTTGGCTCTGTTTTTTAGGATAAGAGAGATGCAAAATCCAGCAACTATTGCAGATGTACCTCTCTCTGTAATCATTCCAGCTTTTGTAATAAGTGAGCTAAAAACCGCTTTTGAGATTGGTTTTTTACTCTTTTTACCATTTTTAGTTATAGATATGGTTGTTGCATCTATACTTATGTCTATGGGTATGATGATGCTCCCACCTGTTATGATATCACTACCCTTTAAGATACTTGTTTTTGTTCTAATAGATGGTTGGAATTTGCTTATAGGTAACCTAATAGCGACGATAAAGTAGGAAAATGATGGATTGTAAGTATTTTGGAGAGTGTGGAGCTTGTAGAGTATATGAGGGCGGATATGAATCACAGCTAAAGGATAAGTTAGAATTAAATAAAGATAGATTTAAATCTTTTTACGCTGGAGATATGTCTGTTTTTAAATCCCCAACTTCACACTATCGCTCAAGAAGTGAGTTTAAGGTTTGGCATAAAGATGAAGATATCTTCTATGCGATGAATCACTTAGAACATAAGGGCATAGTTTTAGTAGATGAGTGCCCTCAAGTAAGCGAGCATATTGCATCTCTTATGACAAAACTATTAGTTGCTATAAAAGAAAAAGATATAGCTTTTAAACTTTTTGGAGCGGATTTTTTAAGCTCAAGTAGTGGTGAGATTGTAGTCTCTTTGATATATCATAGAAAACTGGGCGATGAGTGGCTTATAAAAGCAAAAGAGATAGCCGATGAGCTTGACATCTTTATTATAGGGCGAAGTCGCAAGCAAAAGCTAGTGATTGGTCAAGACTTTGTAACTGAGCATCTAAGCGTTAATGGCGAGGTTTATAAGTTTAACTATATAGAAAATAGTTTTACCCAACCAAACTCTAAGGTAAATGAGCAGATGATTTCTTGGGCTACAGAGTCACTAGAGACTTGTGATGGAGATTTGCTAGAGCTTTATTGTGGAGCTGGCAACTTTACAATTCCTTTTGCAAAATCTTTTAAAAAAGTTCTAGCTACAGAGATATCAAAGTCTTCTATAAATGCTGCAAAAACAAATATGCTCTTAAATGAGGTCAAAAATATTGAGTTTTTAAGAATGAGCGTAGAAGAGTTTACTGAGGCTATAGAAGGAAAAAGAGAGTTTAACAGAATGAAGGATATAGATATAGACTCTTATGATATAAACACTATCTTTGTAGATCCACCTAGATCTGGAATGGATGAGACCTCCTGTATGATGGCATCAAAATATGACAATATTTTGTATATCTCTTGCAATCCAGAGACACTTTTACGAGACTTAGAGCTACTTTGCAAGACTCATAAAGTTGTAGATATGGCCCTTTTTGATCAATTTCCTTATACTCACCATGTTGAGATGGGAGCAAAATTATTAAGAAAAGGTAAGCAAAAATGAAGCCTCTTTTTTTACTTTTTTTAACACTCTCTTTACTCCAAGGGGATGAACTAAAACGAATAGAGTCCATCATAAATGATATAACAAAACTTAGAGTTGAATATGCAGAGTGCCAAAGAGCTTTGGAGTCAAAAGGTGCTTTAAAAGTAGAGGCGACAAAAGAGACTCATAGCAAAAATCATGAGAAAACTATAAAGACTCTAAAAGCTAAAAATAGCCATTTAGATAAAAAACTAAAAGATGAAATAAAGAAGTACAAAAATCAAGTAAAAATCAAAGAACAAGAGATAAAAGCTTTGAAAAATCAACTAGCTCTTTTAGAAAAAAAGCGCAAAAAAAAGCCAAAAGTAGTGGTAAAAGATGACAATACATTTCCAACTTTGATGCCAAAAAATATCAACGTTATAAAAGAAAATCAAAAAGAAGAAGTAATAGTAAAAACAAAACCAACCACTTTTAGGCTTAAAAATGATAGCAAGATTTATAGCACGCTTGATAAAGAGGAGATTTATGTGTGGGAAAAAGGTAGATCTTTTACATCAAATGTTAAGACTCAAAACTTTGTTATGATAACAGGATATTTTATAGATAAAAAATGGCAAAAAGCTGGGGAAGAGTTATGGATAAAAAGAGTAGATGTCTTTGAGAGATAAGCTACTAAAGAGAGTCTTTGGACATGAAAGTTTTAAAAACTATCAAGAGCAAGCAGTAGAAGCCATCTTACAAAAGAGAGACCTCATAACCATACTTCCAACAGGTGGCGGTAAATCTCTTTGTTATCAACTTCCATCACTTATGATGGATGGGGTTACTATTGTCATATCTCCACTTATTGCCCTTATGCAAGACCAAGTCTATGCGCTAAAGAAAAATGGCATCAAAGCTGAGATGATAAACTCCTCTCAAGACTTTAACGAGATACAGGGTATTACCGCAAGACTTCTAGCAAATGATATAAAACTTCTCTATATAGCGCCAGAGAGGCTTAGTGCAAATGGTTTTGTAGAACTTTTAAAAAGAGTAGAGATTAACTTCTTTGTAGTAGATGAGGCTCACTGTGTGAGTGAGTGGGGGCATGAGTTTCGAGCTGACTATAGAAATCTCTCTATGCTCAAAGAGATATTTAGTAATGTTAGCATCGCAGCTTTTACGGCAACTGCAACGCACAAAGTTCAAGAAGATATAGTAAAAACTCTAAAACTCTCAAATGCACTCTCTCTTCGTGCTAAGACTCTAAGGGAAAACCTAACCATCAGCTCACAACAAAGATTAGGAAATGGTAGAGCTCAACTACTTGATTTTATCTCTAAACACAAGTCAAAATGTGGCGTTATTTACGCTTTTAGTAGAAAAGATGTAGAAGCAGTTGCAGGTTTTTTAAAAACAAAAGGTTATAAGGTTGGAGCTTACCATGCCGGCTTTTCAAGCGAGGTACGAGAGAGAGTCTATAAAGAGTTTATCTATGAAGAGGTTGACATCATAGTCGCAACTATTGCTTTTGGGATGGGCATAGATAAAAGCAATATCCGCTTTGTAGTACATATGAGTATGCCAAAGACGGTTGAGAACTACTACCAAGAGATTGGACGTGCTGGGCGTGATGGACTCTCTGCTGAGACTCTGCTACTCTACTCCAAGGGCGATGATTTGAAGATGCGCTCTTTTATTGATGTGCTTGAGAACAAAGAGTATAAAGAACTGCTCTATAACAAACTAAAAAAGATGTACAGCTATGCAAACTCAAGTGAGTGCAGACACAAACTCATAGCGAAGTATTTTGATGATGAGATAGATAGTTGCGAAGATGTTTGTGATAACTGTAGGCGTGGAAGTGTTGAGAAAGTAGATATCACAACAGAAGCACAAAAACTTCTCTCTTGCATCTACAGGTGTGAGCAAAGATTTGGGCTTACTCATCTTATAGATGTCCTAAGAGGCTCTAAGGCTAAAAGAGTTTTAGAATTTGGGCATGATAAACTCTCAGTTTACGGTAGAGGCGAGGATATATCAAAAGATATTTGGAGTGCCATAGGAGATAGACTCTTTGAGCTAGATGCCATAGAGATAGGCGAATTTAGAGCCATAAAACTTAAAAAATATGGTGCTGATATATTAAAGGGTTTGGTTAAAGTTGAGATAGATAAACATAAGATGCAACTAAAGTCAAAGAGAGCCAAAAAAGAGAGTTTAACTACTGCTGATGATGAGATATTTGAGAAATTTAGAACTCTTAGAGCTAAGATTGCCACAAAAGATGAAGTCCCTGCATATATAGTTTTTTCAGATAAAACTTTAGTTGACTTTATAAACAAACTTCCCCAAACAAAAGATGAAATGCTGGGCGTAAATGGAGTAGGCGAGGTTAAGTTTGAGAGATATGGGGAGGAATTTTTAGCTCTTTGTAGGGAGATAAAAACCTTATAAACATTAAAGTTATGCAGGCGGGGCTAAAGCCCCACTTCCGGAAAACCTTATAAATTTTAAAGCTTGACATCTCTTCTCGGAAGTGAGGTTTTAACCTCGCAGGACAAGGCTTATAAGCTGTGTACCCTAGCTTTAAAGCCTCATTTTCGAAGTATCTCATAATCTCGCACCACTAAGTTATGTAGAGTTTAAAAATGATATAATGGCAAAAATTTAAAAAGTAGAGTCTGTTTTGAAAAAAATTTTGATAATTAGTGATGGTAGTGTAGGCGAACATTTTATACAAAGAGTTATTGAGACATATACAAGTGAAAATATTTACTATGTAATTGAGCTTAAAGCAAAAAAGTATGAAGAAGTTAATCCTGCTCGTTTTAAATTTTACGAATTTGACCCAACTAGCTTTTACAAACTCTCAAATCTTTTAAAGATGGAGTTTGTTCAAGTCATTATTGCTATGGATAGTCAGCTTGACACTGAAAATACTATCAAAAATATAAGACTTGTCAAAAAAAATCTTCGTGTTATTGTTTTAAATCAGTGGGATATGCAAAATGAAGACTCGGATGTTCTTATGGTTAATTCTAATGAGATTTTAGCATCAAGGCTTCTTGATTATTTACCAAATGTTCCAGTAATCGCTCAAAATGTAGGGATTGGCGAGGGTGAGATAATGGAAGTTTTAGTTCCATTTGGAAGCTCTTTTGTTTATAGGCATATTGGCGTAATAGAGCAAAAAAATTGGCGAATTGTTGCTATTTACAGAAATAGAAAACTTCTTATGCCATCACGAAGAAGAATGATTCAACCAAATGACCTTTTAGTTTTAGTGGGTGATCCTGCTGTTTTAAAGTCAGTTTATCGTGCTATTAAGAGAGAGTTGGGGCAGTTTCCTGAACCTTTTGGCTCAAACATCTTTTTATATGTAGATATGTGCTTAGTAAACTCAAATACTATAAAAGAGATGATAAGACGGGCAGTTTTTGCTCATAAAAAGTTTAAGCATAACCTAGTTATAAAAGTGGTAAACCCTAGTAATATAGAGACTCTTCAATATATAAAAGAGTTTAGAGATGAAAATGTTATTGTAGATATAGAGTACAAATCAAGAGATTTAAGAGCTACTTTTTATAAAGATATAAAATACTACCATATAGGTTTAGTCATAGTCTCATCTGAAATGTTTGGCGATTACTATACTAGAAACACTCTTTATGAGTCACATGTCCCTGTGCTCAAACTCTCTGATAGATCTTTTTCAAGCGTTAAAGATGCAGCTATTATACTAACAAACAATCGAGACTTAGAGAAGATATCTTCCACTATTTTTGACATCTCTGAACAGATGGGATTTAACTTAGAAATCTATAGCTATGTAAATGAACATGATGATGATAAAGAGCAAACCATCGAGCACTATAACAACCTTGCTGCAATTTTTTCTAAGAGTATTAAAGTTATAAATGAGAATGAAAATCCCATAAGAGAGCTTAGAAAAAAAGAGAATTTTGTTCATATCTTGCCATTTACTCCAAAAGTAAAAAAGAGAAGAATCTATTCACTTTTATCAACAGATAGTGAAAAATTATATTACAAACTAGATAATTATCATCAGATTTTTCTACCTGTTCAACTATAATCTTGTGATTTAGCTTTTTCTTACCCTTTTTTAAGTATTATCTATCACTAGAGATACCCTATATATTAATTAAAATTTGGATAGCTGATGCAAGTAAATATTCCCCTTAAAAAAGTTGTTGATAACTCTTATGATATAAGCATAGACACTCTTAAAAAAATTCACTTTGATACAAAAGTAGCCATTATAACAAACCCAAAAGTAGCAGGTTTGCATCTTTCATACCTTCTTAGTTTTATAAGTGCAAAAGAGCTCTATATCATAACTCTAAGTGATGGAGAGGAGTATAAAAACCAAGAGAGTATAGATACTATTTTAGAATCACTCTTTAACCATAGATTTAACAGAAAATCAATGCTTATAGCTTTTGGTGGTGGTGTTATTGGAGATATGACAGGATATGCTGCTAGCATCTACCAAAGAGGTATCGACTTTATACAAATCCCAACTACACTTTTATCTCAAGTAGATGCAAGTGTTGGCGGAAAAACTGGAATGAATAACGCTTATGGTAAAAATCTCATTGGAGCATTTCATCAACCAAAAGCTGTTTTTATTGACCCATATTTTTTAAATACACTAGCACCACGAGAGTTTGGTGCTGGAGTGGCAGAGATGCTTAAGATGGCGATAACATTTGATAAAGATTTTTTTGAATTCTTAGAAGATGCAGATCTTAATGACAAAGAACTCTTAGCACAAGCCATAAAAAAAGCGGTTGAGACAAAAGCTAGTGTTGTTGTAAAGGATGAGAAAGAGCATGGTTTAAGGGCTGCACTAAATTATGGCCATACTTTTGCACATGTTATAGAAAACGAGACAAACTACAAAGAGTTTCTTCACGGAGAAGCTGTGGCTATTGGTATGATTATGGCAAATGAAGTCTCACTTAGTCTTGGACTAATGAGTAGAGATGAAATCTTAAGAGTTAAAAATATTTTGCAAAAGTATAACTTACCAACAAGTTACAAAATCAAAAATAGTAATAGCTTTTATGATGCTTTTTTTCTTGATAAAAAAAGCTCAGATGAAAGCGTCACTTTTATACTAGCAAAAGCTATTGGTGAGGTTGAGATCATAAATAATGTAGAGCCAAGTGTGATTATGTCTGTTTTAGATAAGTTTGGAGATGTTAAATGAAAATAATCTTTTTTCTGTTTTTACTACTTAGCTCAATAGTTTTTGCAGAAACTGAACCTATAGAGAAGTTAAGTAAAGAGCAGCTCCAAAAGATAGAACAAGAGCAAGAACAACAAAGACTTAAGAGAATCTCTGAGTATCTTAATCGTTTAAAAAAGCTAGAAGAAGATATATCTAAAGAGAGAGTTTGGACAAAAAGTTATGCATCTTACCTCACATCACTTGATGTTAGAGAGTCTTTGCAAAAAATAAAAGATAGAATAAAGTTTTTAAAAAACAAAAAGAAAAAAACTATTAGTGAGCAAGATGAACTAAACGCCATCATCTCAAAAGAGAAAATTTTAACTATACAGATAGAGAAGTTTAAAGAAAAAGATAGTGCACCATTTTCAACTCTTATCACTCCACCTAGTATTGAAGATACGCCTAGTATTACCAATCCTTTTGATATTTTTACTGGTATATCACTTATTAAAACTTTAAACTCTGATTTTAATGACTATATCAAGAGAAAAGATGAACTAACTCAGCTCATAAATCTTTTGCGTAAAGAGAGTGAAATCTATAAAGAGATAGCGGCTCTAGATACTGAAAAAAAGTATGAAAAAGAGATAGAGAAGAAGCACAAACAGCTAGAGAGATTTGAGACAGCGCTAGAGACTATGGAAGTCGCATCTGAGGTTTATCAAAAAAGATTAGAAATTATTGAGATAAATATTAACAAAGATATAGAGGTTCAGGTTCTAAAACTCGCTAAAATAGGCGTAGTTATATTAGTAGTATTTTTTATATTTTTTACCCTAAAACTAATTGTTAAGAAGTATATAACTGATAACGAGCGATTTTATATGACAAATAAAATCATCACATTTTTAAATGTTACGCTCATTATACTTATCCTATTTTTTAACTATATAGAAAATGCTAGTTATCTTGTAACCATACTTGGATTTGCATCTGCTGGTATTGCAATTGCCATGAAAGACTGGTTTATGAGTATACTTGGCTGGCTTGTTGTGGTTATCGGTGGTAGTATTCATGTGGGAGATAGGATACGAGTTGATTTGGCTGGAATGAAGTATGTTGGAGATGTTATGGATATCTCATTACTTCGCATGACCATACTTGAAGATATAACTCTAACAGCTGTTAGTGATAACAGAAGAGCTGGAAGAATCATCTTTATTCCAAATAACTATGTATTTACACATATGATAGCCAACTATACACACTCTACACTAAAGACAGTTTGGGATGGTGTGCATATTACTATTACCTTTGAGTCTAACCACAAAAAAGCTATGCATATAGCAAAAGAGATAGTTAAGAAGTACTCTAAAGGTTATACAGATATAACAAGAAAACAGTTAAACAAACTTAGAAATCAGTACAGCCTAAAAAACACAAATGTTGAACCTAGAATATTTTCCTTTATAAAAGAAAATGGTGTATCTATAGATTCTTGGTACTTAACAAACGCTTATGCAACTTTAACTCTAAGAAGTGTTATATCTGTAGAGATTGTTGATGCTTTTAATAAAGAAGATGACATAACTATAGCATATCCTACTCAAAGACTCCATCTCAATAATGAGACAAAAAAAGAACCTCCTTTTGATATTGGTGAGACAATATGAAAAAAGTATTTTTTAAAACCTTTGGTTGTAGAACAAATATTTATGATTCACAAGTTATGATGCAAGCTTTAAAAAACTACGAGATAACAGAAGTTGAATCTGAGGCTGAGATAATAGTTATAAACTCTTGTACAGTTACAAATGGAGCGGATACTCATGTTCGCTCATACTTAAGCCAAATAGAAAAAACATCAGATGCAAAGGTTTATCTCACTGGATGTGGCGCTCATACAAAAGGCGAGTCACTTCTAAAGAGTGGTAGAGTTCATGGAGTATTTGGACAGAGTGAAAAGCTAAAGATAGAGAGCTTTTTGCAAGAGGAAAAACCATTTTATGATGCTGGAGATTTAAACCATATAGACAATGCAGTTGTTGATGACTTTGTTGGTAAGAGTAGGGCGTTTATAAAGATACAAGAGGGGTGCAGTTTTAGATGTTCATACTGCATCATTCCCTTTGTAAGAGGTGATGCTAGAAGTATGGATGAGGCAAGAATTTTAGAGCAAATCCAGAGACTCGCATCTAATGGTTTTGGAGAGTTTATTTTAACTGGTACAAATATTGGAAGTTATGGACAAAAAACCAATAGCTCACTAGCTTCACTTATGAAAAAAATCTCACAAATTCGTGGAGTTAGACGCATAAGACTAGGTAGTGTTGAGCCTATTCAAATAACAGATGAGTTTAAAGAGATTTTAGGTGAGAGCTGGTTAGAGCGACATCTTCACATCGCACTTCAACACACTTCGCCAAAGATGTTAAAGCTGATGAATAGAAGAAATGTTTATAAGCATGATTGTGAGCTTTTTGAAGAGTTAGCCTCAAAGGGTTTTGCTATTGGAACAGACTTTATAACAGGTCATCCTGGAGAGACTAAAGAGCTATGGGAAGAGGCTATGCAAAATGTAAGAGATCTGCCACTTACGCATCTGCATGCCTTTACATACTCAAAACGAGATGGTACTCCATCAGCAACTCTAAAACCTGAGGTAAATGGTAAGCTTGCAAAAGAACGTCTACATGAGTTAGAATCTGTTGTAAAGCAAAAAAATCTAGAGTTTAGAAGTGCTTTTAGTGGTGAGTTAGAAGTCCTACTAGAGAGTCAAAAAGGCTCTCTCTTTGTAGGACACGACCAACATTTTAACAAGATAGTGGTTGATTCAAAAGAGGACTTACTAGGAAATTGGGTAACTATACAAAACTATGAAGCTAGAGGAGAATTTAATCATGCCAAACTCTAAGACAAATAAAATACTACTCTATTTATCATCTTTTTTTATTATCGCTTTGGTACTATTTGCAGTCCTTAGAGACAACTCTTCAAAGATAACCCTCTATGAAGCAAAAAAGATACTTGATAATCATACAGTAAAAAAAGTAACTATTACAAAGGACTATGTATATTTAAAAACTGATAACGATATTTACAAGATAGCATCTTCTCAAGTTAAACCTGAGATGTTTATAAACCATAAAGTTGAAGTCGGTGCTGGTTCTAATGTCATAGTCTATATACTTTTTGCAGTCTTAGCTTTAGGCATAGGCTCACTTATCTTTAGGTGGTGGCAAAAAAGAGGGGTTATTGTTGAAGGTGGTGGAGTTAATGCTTCAAGAGTTGAGATACAAAATGCTCCGCTTGAAGCTATAAAGAGTGATGTAAAGTTTAGTGATATTGGTGGCATTAGCGATGTTAAGATTGAGCTTGAAGAGATTATAGACTTTATGAAAAAGCCCACAAGGTATAAAAATTTTGGTGCTAGGATGCCAAGGGGCGTGCTTTTGATTGGACCTCCGGGTGTTGGTAAAACTATGATAGCAAAGGCAGTTGCGCATGAGGCTGGTGTGCCGTTTTTTTACCAAAGTGGCGCTTCTTTTGTACAGATCTATGTAGGTATGGGAGCAAAAAGGGTTCATGAACTCTTTTTAGCTGCAAAAAACTCAGCACCCTCTATCATTTTTATAGATGAGATAGATGCAGTTGGTAAAAAAAGAGAGGGTGTTAGAAACGATGAGAGAGAAGCTACACTAAATCAGTTACTAACTGAGATGGATGGTTTTGAAGGTCAAAGCGGCATCATAGTTATTGCTGCTACAAACAAGATAGATGTACTAGACTCAGCACTTCTTCGTGCTGGTAGATTTGATAGAAGAGTTTTTGTAGAACTTCCAACAAAAAAAGAGAGGGCAGCTATCTTAGAGAAATACCTAAGCAGAGTACCAAATGACTTAGAAGTCATGAAAATAGCAAAGATGACAGTAGGCTTCAATGGAGCGGCATTAGCTGCACTTGTAAATGAGGCAGCTCTCTTAGCGTTAAGACAAGATGATAAAAAAGTCAATATAGATCACTTCCATCAGGTAAAAGATAAAGTGATGTTTGGAAAGAAAAAGCTTCAGATGCTAAGTGATAAACAAAAGGCCTATAGAGTAACTTACCAAGCTGCAAAAGCAATAGTTGCTACTTACTTTGATCTTCCTTTTGAGAAGTTAATGCTCTCAAATGAAAAGCTAACTCCAACTGTAGATGAGCCACTTATTAAGCATGAGCTTGAATCAAGAATCAAGATGCTTTTAGCTGGAGTTGTTGCTTGTGGTATTAAGTACGGCGAGCATGCAAGTAGTGCTAAGGTTGATTTGGATGAGGCTAAAGAGCTTGTAGAGAAGATGCTAAAAGAGTATGGAATGGGTGAGACTCTTATCTACTCTATTGAGCAAAATGAGGCTCTTACCTCAAAGCTACATAGAGAGACAAAAGCTCTTATAGAGAAAATGTCAGATGTAATGATTGTGGTTGAAGAGAAGCTCTCTGAGAAAGAGAGCATCACAAAGTCAGATGTTAAAGAAGCAATAGATGCAGTTCTTTAGTGGATTTTCTTTGCAAAAAGAGAGTTATCTCTTTAAAGAGTATATAAATGATACAAAATACACCGTAGCAGGGTTTAGCTATGGAGCTATAAAAGCTTATGAATATGTTCAAAAAACTCTAGCGGTTAAAAAGAGAGTAGATACTCTACAACTTCTATCCCCAGCCTTTTTTCAAACAAGAGATGCAAAGTTTAAGAGACTTCAACTTCTCTCTTACACAAAGAGTGAGATAGTCTATATAAAGCAGTTTATAAAGCTCTGTTTTGATCCTTATGAAAAAAAAATTGTAGAGCAAAAAAAGAGTACAAAAGAAGAGTTAGAAGAGCTGTTAAACTATGAGTGGGATATCAATGGGTTAGAAAAACTTGTGCAACAAGGCGTAAAATTAGAAGTTTATCTAGGTGAAAAAGATAAAATCATAGATGTTGATGGAGCAAGGGAGTTTTTTACTCAAGTCTCTACTGTTACATATATAAAAGGTGCAAATCATTTTTTGCAGACTAAATAAGGTGTTTAAGATAATAATTGTTTTATAAACGGTTATAAAACAATTATTATCTATCATATAAAGGAAATAATGAAATGAATAAAATAAAAATAGGTGTAATAACAGCGAGTGATAGAGCAAGTAGAGGGATATATGAAGATATCTCAGGCGTGGCAATTCAAGATACTATGAAAGAGTACTTAAAGAATGATTTTGAGATAGTTTATAGATGTATAGCAGATGAGCAAAGCTTGCTAGAGAAGACTATGAAAGAGCTTTGTGATAGTGAGTCTTGCTGCTTGGTAGTGACTACAGGTGGAACAGGGCCAGCACTTCGTGATGTAACTCCAGAGGCAACTGAAAATGTATGCGATAAGATGATGCCAGGCTTTGGTGAACTTATGCGTCAAGTAAGCCTGCAATACGTGCCAACTGCAATTTTATCTCGTCAAAGTGCAGGGATAAGAGGAAAATCTTTGATTATAAATCTTCCGGGAAAACCAAAGTCTATCCGTGAGTGTTTAGATGCAGTATTTCCTGCTGTTCCTTACTGTATAGACCTTATTGAAGGTCCATATATAGAGACTAATGAAGAGGTTATAAAGGCTTTTAGACCAAAGACTAAATAGAAAAGCATTAGCGAAATTTTACTCTATCAATGCTTGGTTTATAGGTTGGGTCTTCTCCCTCCACTGTCCAGAGTTTTTTTGCCATTGCACTGATGGAAGGTGAAAAACTCTCATCTATTGGTTCTATAAAATCAACATCACTAAAGTGAGTCATTAAAAGAGACTTTTCATAAGCAAATCCAGAGCCTGCTGGCTCTAACTTTAGTGTTTTGTTTGTTTGCAGACTCGCCAATATCCAAATAGCTAAAAACTCCTCTGAGAACTTGTTTAAGATATTGTCTGAAAATTCTTCAAAGTTATTGAAGCTACTTAGTTCATAGATATCTATAATAAGATCAAGAGTTTTATAAAGATGAACAAAGGGAACCATAGAAAAGAGCATTCTTCCAACGTTCTTTCCAGTTGTGTGAACTGCACCTAGAAAAACTCTAGCTCCCCCATCTGTGTCGCCAAAGTTATTTGTTTTTAGTCCAACAAGTCCAATATCAGTATGTCTATGTCTTCCACAGCCTTTGATACAGCCTGAAAAACCAACTGTGATGCCATGTTTTGCTATGCGACTAAGTGGTATGTACTTTGTCTCATCTTTTATGCTCCAAAAAGAGTAGGGGCACAAGCTTCCTGCACAGGCTATGATGGTTGAACTCTCTTTTGGAGATGCAAATGGAGTTGATTTTTCTTTTAATCCAAGTAGGTAGATATTTTGATCTATACCTATTCTAATCTCTACGTTGTTTTTGTTTGCAAAGTCAGCTATCTCTCTTATCTCTTTAACACTTAGTCTTGCAAAGTCAGTTTGATAGCAGTAAGAAAAAGTTTTATCTTTTAACTCTTCATGCGGCAAGAAGACCCTCTTTTTTAGTACAATCTCCGCACCGCTATTAAAAGGCTTACCGTACTCCTTTTGGATGTGAGCTTTAAGTGCATCTAGCCCTATCTCTTCTATAAGATAAAAAAGACGTGTTCTAGATCTTGTAAAACGAGAGCCATGAAGATAAAAAGCTTCTACAAAAGCTTTAAAGAAGTCAAAAACTTCTCCCTCAAGCAAAAATATGTCGGCATCCTCGGCTATCTCTGTATTTTTTCCGCCCATGTAAACTTTAAAACCATAAACACCATCTTTTTTTGCAAGTGCAAAGTAGAGGTCATTTGCAAAAAATGAGGTAACACTTGCACTATTTCCACTTATGCCAATAGATACACGACGAGGTAACATACCAACATAGCGGGGATTTTTAACTATATAGTCTTGCATCTTTTCTATGATGGGATATGCTTCTATAACATTAAAAGCTCCACAACCATCATAAACATCGCTTACTATATTTCTTATATTGTCGCCAAAACTTTGCCAGGTGGTTAGTTTATGAGAGTTTAGTTTTTTCCAAATTGCTAAGACATCATCCGCTTCGAGGTCGTGGAGTTGTAGACCACCTCTTGCAGTTGTGATAAGAGTTAAGTCATACTCCTCAACCACATTTGCAATATGGCAAAACTGCTCAGTTGTAACTCTTCCAGCAGGAACTCGAAGACGCATAGTAAATTCATCTTCTAAAAAGTCAGTAGTAAAGATACCAAAGTCTTGAAGGAAAAATCTATCTCCCTCTGCTAAGTTTTCAAAGTCAAGATCTTCAAATTCTTTGAAATACTCTATAGGTTTTAGTCTTGCTTTGTATCTCTCTCGTTTATTTAGTTTTGGCTCTGGGCTTTGCATCAAAATCTACTCCATAAAAATATATGTCTTTATTTTATCTAATAATTAATATAAATAGCTTGATATATATTAACGCCAGATGATATTAAGTTCATCTAAGAGTATAGATTTGTCAAAAGTTGATGTTGGAGCTTTAAGATTTGCGATGTTTATCTTGGTGTCTAAAAAACTTTGAATGTAGTAGTTGTTTTTGTAGCCTCTTCGCTTTAGGTCTTTGATGATGGAGTTTATATCCTCTGTACTTAAAAGATCACTATGCAACGTTGTTCTAGCTTCAAAGGCAGTGTTTGATTCTATAAGAAAATCAAGTGTTTTAGAAAATTCTTCATACTTATTTGAGTGGGTGATTTGTGTAAACTTCTCTTTTGGTGCTTTATAATCAAGTGCTACAAAGTCAAGCAAATCTAACTCTATAAGTTTTTTTACTTGTGTGAAATTTGTGCCATTAGTGTCTAGTTTTATCTTAAAACCTAGCTCTTTGATGGCATAAGAGAATTCTACTAAGTTATGCATGGTTGCTTCTCCGCCAGATAAAACCACAGCTTCAAGTAGACCTACTCTAGTTTTTAAAAACTCTAGTACATCCACAAATGTGTGGCTTCCCTCTTTTGCAAAAACAATATCTTTGTTATAGCAATAGTCACATCTCATATTGCAACCACTTAGCCAAATGATGCAAGCTAAGTGATCTGGATAATCAACATGAGTGAACTTTGTTATATCATATACAGTTCTAGTGTTCAGTGAATTGCTTTCTCTGTTTATGTTCACCAGCTTTACCCACATTAAAACTCTCTACAGGTCTATGATAACCCATAACTCTTGTATATACTATACACTTTTGTCTTTTTTCATTTAACAGCGCTAATGCTTCGTTCTTACTCATTTTGTTTTCCTTTTGTTTTATTTAATATATCTATCTAGTAACACTACACTCTTATAATTTGGGAACAAGAGCAGTTGTTACAGCTTCCGGAAGTGAGGCTAAAGCCTCGCTTCCGAGTTATTCACAGTCTAAGAAGAGGTGTAACCAAGTTTGACAAGGCTAAAACCTCGCTTGTTGATTTTTTACGAAACCTCAAGTTCTTTTTGTTCCATCAGCAACTCCTCATCACATTTTGGACAATACTCGTGCTCTCCTGCAATATATCCATGTTTTGGACATACTGAGAAGAGTGGAGTGACTGTAATGTAAGGCAGTCTAAAGTTTGAGATTACATTTTTTACTAGCTTTCTTGAAGCCTCAGTTGAACTGATTCTCTCTTGCATATATAGATGTAGAACTGTTCCGCCTGTATACTTACATTGCAAATCATCTTGAAGTGTAAGTGCTTCAAATGGATCATCTGTCAAATCTACTGGGATTTGAGATGAGTTTGTATAGTAGATATTCTCACCCATTCCAGCTTGTAGGATTGAGTCGCCATATCTCTTTTTATCTTCTTTTGCAAACCTATAAGTAGTTCCCTCAGCAGGAGTAGCTTCTAGGTTATAAAGATTGCCTGTCTCTTCTTGAAACTCTACCATTTTATCTCTCATATGGTTGAGTAGTTTTGTTGCAAACTCAATGCCTCGCTCATCACTAACATCATAAGCATCTGATGTGAAGTTTCTTATCATCTCATTGATGCCATTTACCCCTATGGTTGAGAAGTGGTTTTTAAAACCTGGTAGATATCTCTTAGTATATGGAAAAAGACCTCTATCATACATCTCTTGGATAAATACCCTCTTTTTCTCTAACGTGCTCTTTGCATGAATCATGAGCTCATCAACTCTAGCCATCAGAGCTTCTTCATTGCCTTTATATAAAAAGCCAAGTCTAGCCATATTGAGTGTTACAACTCCTATGCTTCCAGTCATCTCTGCACTTCCAAAGAGACCGCCACCACGCTTAAGAAGTTCTCTTAAATCAAGTTGCAACCTACAACACATACTTCTTACATGACCAGGTTTATATGCTTCCTCATTTTCTACTAAGTTCCCATTTTCATCTCTCTTGTACTGAGAGCCTATGAAGTTTTGAAAGTATGAAGAGCCTACTTTTGCCGTATTTTCAAAGAGTATATCTGTATTTTCACCATACCAGTCAAAATCTTCTGTGATGTTTACAGTTGGAATAGGAAAAGTAAAAGGTTGTCCTGTCTTGTCTCCCTCTGTCATAACCTCATAGTAAGCTTTGTTTATCTGGTTCATCTCAGGTTGAAAGTACTTGTACGTCATCTCATCAAGAGCATTACAACCTCTTCTTTTTGCCTCAGCTTCAAGTTCACTATCTAAAAGATTTTTAAATAGATGTGACTGTTTTGAAGTTGGAGTTTGATCTTTTAAATCTTCTGGGACTGTCCAGTCAATAGTTACATTTGTAAAAGGTGACTGACCCCAACGAGCTGGAACATTTAAGTTATATATAAAACTTCTAACAGCCTTTTTTATCTCTTTGTATGGGAGTTTGTCACGAAAAACATAGGGAGCTAAGTATGTATCAAACGATGAAAACGCCTGAGCGCCTGCCCACTCACTCTGTAGTATTCCAAGAAAGTTTGCCATTTGACCAAGAGCTTCACGAAAGTGTTTAGGTGCATCACTCTCAACACGACCGCGAACTCCGTTAAAACCCTCATCAAGAAGGACTCTCAAGCTCCAACCAGCACAATAACCAGTCAAACAGTCTAAATCATGGATATGATAATCACCATTACGATGAGCATATCCTTCCTCTCTTGAGTAGATTTTATCTAGCCAGTAGTTTGCTATAACTTTTCCAGCTGTGTTGTTTACAAGTCCAGCGTTAGAGTAGCCTGTATTAGAATTCGCTTTTATACGCCAGTCACTCTTGTTTATATACTCTTCTATAGTTTGAGTTGAGTTTATATAAGTTGTGTCCTCATCTAAAAGAGCATCCCTTTGCATCTTGTGCATATGTCTATAAAGAATAAATGAGCGCATTACTTCAAAATATCTAGCTTTATATAGCTCTTTTTCTATGCTGTCTTGAATATCCTCAACTGCTACAACTCTTTTGCTTTTAAGTCTATCTAGAACATTAAAGAAGATAGAACTATCATAGATAACTCTCTCACTCTTGAAAGCTTTTTTGATAGCATCTTCAATCTTGAAAGATAAAAATTCCGCTTGAGTACCATCTCTTTTTAAAATTGTATCTACCATCGCCATAACTCTCCTTTGCTTTTGTAAAGAGAAGTTTAGTCCAAGATGATTTAAACACTCATAATAAAAAGTGTCACTTATGTGTCACTAAAAGCTATCTTCGCCTCTCATTGGGTATAATTCATCCATGAAAGAAAAAACACAAAAGATATTAAATATTTGGTACAAGCATTTTATGGATGAAGATAGACAATATAGTGAGTTTGAAGACTCAGATATTGAATACTTTGTAGGTTGTATGCTCTACAATCACTTCAACTTCTCTTATGCACTTAATACTATGAAGACTATAGATTTGTCCTATGATTTTCTAAGCTCTTGCGGTGATGAGTATGATGAGATAGTAAAGATTATTAAAAGCATAGAGATAGAAGATGAAGAGCAAAAAATAGTTTTTTTAAAAGAGTATATAAAAGAGTCACAAGAAAAATATAGTGGTGATGCACTCTATCTTTTAAACCGACTAGCCTACCATGTTGATGGAGTCTCACAGAGATTTTTAGCTGGGCATAAGGCTAAAGCAGTTCAGTTTATAAACCCAATTTTAAGATGAAAAAGTATCTTATAACCTCAAGAGAGTTTTACACAGATACGCCTGCTATATTTCGCACAATCCTGTATGAACAGTTTACAAAGCACTCGCCAGACTATGCGCTATATAGAGATAAAACAAATCCAAACTACAATATTCAAGCTGCACATTTTGTTGAGATTTGTAAAGAGTTTAAAGAGATTAAGAGTTTTATCCATAGAGATGTAAAACTTGCAAAAGAGACTGGAGCATCTGGAGTGCATCTAACTTCAACTCAAAGTGACGAGATAGAGTATGCAAAAGAGTTAGGACTTGAAGTTATTATAAGTACACATACAATAGATGAGGTTTTAACAGCAGAGCAAAAAGGTGCTGATATGGTTACATATAGCCCAATCTTTGCATCTCCAAACAAGGGTGAGCCAAAAGGGGTAGAAGAGTTAGAGACGCTTTTGGATATATGTAAGATAAAGGTATTTGCTCTTGGTGGGATAATCAGCCATGAGCAAATAGAGCTGATAAAAAATACAAAAGCGTATGGCTTTGCCTCTATTCGCTACTTTTATTAGTGCTTTAGCCATTGATGTTAAGCCTAAAATAACTATGTATAGCTATAATGATTCTAATAGGTTCAAATTAGCTCTTGTTCTTGAGCAAAACAAATAAAAGGAGTCAAAAATGGCTAAGGAACTATCAAAAAAAGATATAAAAAAAGTTGTTGCTAAAGCAACTAAAAAAGCAGTAAAAAAAGAAGTTATTAAGAAAAAAGACGCAAAGTCAGTTGCAAAGTCAGTATCTAAAAGTGTGATTAAGAAAAAACCAGAGGACAAAAAAGAAGCTAAGAAAATTGTAAAGAAAATTTTAAAAAAATAGCTTAACAGACTCTCTAAGAGAGACTTCCTGCTAGATAACCACTAGCAAAAGACCATTGGAGGTTATATCCTCCGCATGGTCCATCAAGATTCATAATTTCTCCACAAAAGTACAAACCACAAATGAGTCGGCTCTGCATATTTTTAGGATTTATCTCTTTTAAACTAACTCCTCCTCTTGTTATCATTGCTCTCTCAAACCCATCGTGACCCACAATGGTTAGGGGCGTTGATGCTAGAGTCTGTATAAGTTTGTTTTTTTGTTTTCCTGAGATATCTTTTAGTTTTGCATCTTCTTTTATAGAAGCAAGTAGACATATCTCACTAGAGAGAGTATCGGGAAGTAGAGTCTTTACTATATTTAACATACTTGAGTTGGGATTCTTATTAGCTTCATCTCTTATGTGCTTTAATATATCATCTTCATTCATACCTTTTGTAAGATTTACTAAGATTTTTACCTCTTTATACTTATCTATAAGTGGCGTTATCTCTCTTGCAAAGTCTAGAACTACTGGACCCCTTATGCCTCTGTTTGTAAAGATAAGATCACCTTTTGCTTTTAGTTTTTTATACTTTTTCATATCAACTCTAAGCTCGGCTTTTGCGATGGTGTCTGCGCGACAATTCTTTACCCAACCCTCTTTAGTATGAAGTGGCATCATTGCAGGATATAAGGCAGTTGATGTATGTCCAAGCTCAGATGCTAAAGCGTAACCATCTCCATTAGCACCAAGCATAGGATAACCCAAACCACCAGTTGCTAGGATGACATTTGAAGTCTTAAAACTATGTGATGAGGTTTGGACTTGACATATATGCCCATCATAACTTTGTAGTTTTGTAACTTTTTGTGAGCATAAAATCTCAACTCCGAGTCTTAGCATCTCTTCTTTTAGACTTGAGATGATGGTGCTAGAGTTGTGAGAGGTTGGAAAAACTCTAAAGCCATCAGGTGCGTGGGTCTCAACGCCAATACTTTTAAAAAACATCATAAGCTTTTTGTAGTCAAACTCTTTTAGTGCATCTTGCATAAAACGACCATCTCGCCCAAACTTCGACATAAACTCTTGTGATTCAAGCGTGTTTGTAAGGTTGCATCTACCTCCACCAGTCGCCTTTAGCTTTGCACCGACTTTTGGAAGTTTTTCCAAGAGTAAAACACTTTTGTTATTTCGTGCAGCTCTGATGGCAGCAACCATTCCAGCAGCACCAGCGCCAACAACAACAAGATCATAGTGTTTTATCAAAGCATTTCCTATTAAAGTTTTAAAGAGCTAATTGTATAACAATTTGGGATATTAATCTTAAATAACTAAAAACAAATGCTACAATCACTCTTTAATTTTATAAGGTCAGTTATGAGAAGTTTTATTTTGAGTCTTTTTACTCTTTTTATATTTAATGGATGTTTTACTAGCTCTTTGAGTCTCAAAAACGAAAATGAACTCGTCCTAAAGCACGATGAAAGTGAGTTGATTTTGTCTAACGAAATTGTAAGTTCAGAGCTTTTAAACTTTAAAGACCTCTATGTAAGCAGATATAAACTTCAAGATAAAAATACTAGAACTCTTTTTTATGAAGTTGCCAATACCAATATGAATTTTGAGTTTAATTATGGTGGTTTATATACGGTGATGTATGTTTTTGATAACTCACAAAAATATGAGAGTGTTTGTGAAAAAAACAACCTTTATCTTGTTCAAATAAAACTAAAAGATGCTTCATACCTAAATGTCATTATCCAAGCTAGTGACTCTCAACTCTATACATTTACATATGGTTTTTCAAATGAAGAGTTTTTAAAAATAGCAAATGGACTTATAGAAGAGGAGAATTTAAAAATCAAAGAGCTAAAATACGATGCCATAACTTTTAACCCATCAGACTCGCCAGCTAGTAACTGGAGTGATGTAATAGTTTTTTTTACACCACTTATCACTCCATATAGAGCTTTAAATTCAAAGTGAGAGTATCTACCATCAATAGACAAAAATGCTACAAATGTTATCGACCTGCAAGCTCATGTATGTGTAGTGAAGTTCATAAAATAGGGACTAAAACAAAATTTGTTATACTTATGCATCCAAAAGAGTTTAAAAAAGTTAAAAATGGGACTGGGCATTTGACTCATCTATCTCTAGAAAACTCTGAGTTGTTTGTAGGTGTGGACTTTACAAAGCACAAAAGAGTAAATGAGATTATAGACTTATATGATAGTTATATCTTATATCCATCAAAAGATGCTATAAATATAAGTAAAAGTATTCCAGAGTCACAAAAAAAGATGGCGATATTTCTTATAGACTCTACATGGAGTTGCTCTCTTAAAATGTTAAGAGAGTCGAAAAATCTACAAACTTTAAAACAGATGAGCTTTGATGCTGTAAAATTATCTGAGTTTAAGATAAAACGACAACCATCAGAGCAGTGTTTATCTACTATAGAGTCTGTTTTATCTGTTTTAGAGTTACTAGCTAAGCATAATAAAGAGAAGATAAAAGCTAGTGACTTTGAAGAGTTTTTAAACCCTTTTAGAAAAATGATAAAATATCAACAAAAAATTATATCTAATCCTCTTAGCAATGCTGTGAGGTTTAAGAAAAGAAGAGAGAGGCTAGAGTAGATGCAGATAGAGACTTATCTTTTTGAAGATGGAGTGTGGAATAAAGAGATAGATGCCACTCTAGACTCAGCAAACACTCTGATTGTTATGTTTGGAAGCATAAATATTTTAAATGTTAAAGATGGTATTGATGATATTATACATAACTATCCAACTTCAACCATCGTAGGCACTTCAAGCTCTGGAGAGATATATGATAATGAGATTTTTCATGATTCACTTAGTGTGAGTGTTGTGAAGTTTTCTAAGAGTAGATTCAAAGTTGTAGTAAAAGAGATAAGTGAACAAAACTCTTTTGAAGTTGGCAAAGATATAGTAAACGAACTAAAAGATGACCATCTAAAGAGTATTTTTGTGCTTAGTAGTGTTGTAAATGTTAATGGCTCAGAACTCACAAAAGGACTCTCCTATAATGCTCCAAAGGAGTGTATTATAACTGGAGGCTTGGCTGGAGATGGAGTTGACTTTAACAAGATTTGGATCTTGTTAGGCTCAAAACTTATGAAAAGACAGATAGTGGCAATTGGGTTGTACGGTACCTCTTTACGGGTCGGATCTGGCTGTAGATGCGGATGGTCAAGATTTGGATTAGATAGAAGAGTGACTTCATCACACCAAAATATTCTCTACTCTCTAGATAACAAACCAGCACTTGAACTTTACAAAAGATACTTAGGTCCTTACGCAGATAAACTACCAGCATCAGGACTCTATTTTCCTCTGATGCTACTAGAAGAGGGAAATGATAAACCAATACTTAGAGCCATAAAAGCCATAGATGAAGAGAATAACTCCATAACTCTAGCTGGCAGTATCCCACAAGGAAGCATAGTAACTTTTGCAAAAGCTAACTTAGATGAACTCATAGATGGCGCACAAGAAGCTGCTGAGTCTCTGATGGTAAGCTACGATAAAAGCCAAAAAGCTTTGTGTATAGCTATCAACTGTGTGGCTAGAAAGATAGTGTTAAAGCAAGAAGCAGAAGATGAGATAGAGATAGTGCGAGATATTTTAGGAGAGAATGTCTCACTTGTAGGGTTTTACTCTTATGGAGAGATATCCAATATCTCAGAAGGTGGTTGTGACTTTCATAACCAGTCTATGACATTGATGTTACTGTATGAAGAAGATAATCATGTGTGAAGATAAATTACTAAGCAGACAGCTTAAAAAAGCTGGTATAAGCTCTTTTGAATCACTAGATAAAGAGAAGTTTGAAAATCTCTTAAAGTATATAGAACAATCATACAAAGATCACAATGACACTCGTCGCATTATAGAACGTTCACTCGATATAGCATCACAAGAGATGAGAGAAGCTGTTGATGATTTAGAAAAAGCACATAAAGAAGTTGATAAAAAAAATAAACTTATGTTTCAGCAGTCTCGTTTGGCTCAAATGGGAGAGATGATAAGTATGATAGCTCATCAGTGGAGGCAACCATTAAACATGATAAGTGTGACAACTGCATCTATAGAGTTTGATCTTTTATTTGGAAAGATTGATAAAGACAAGTTAATAAAAGATACAAATAAAATAGCAGGTTATTCACAACATTTAAGTGATACTATAGATGACTTTAGAAACTTTTTCAGACCAAATAAAGAGATGCAAAAAACTAATTTTTGTGATGAAGTAAAAGTAGTTCTTAGTATCATAGGCGAATCAATTTTAGCAAAAAATATAAAAATCATTAAAGAGTTAAACTGTAGAAGTGAGTTTAATACCTACTCAAACGAGCTAAAGCATGTCATAATCAACTTACTAAAAAATGCAGAAGATGTCTTAGTTGAAAAAAACATAAAAGATGCATATATAAAAATAAAAACATATAAAAATAAGAACAAAAGAGTTTTAGAAATAAGTGATAATGGTGGCGGAATAGCAAAAGAAAATCTAGAAAATATCTTTGATCCATATTTTTCTACAAAGATGAAAAGAAGTGGAACAGGGCTAGGTCTTTACATGAGCAAAATAATTATAGAAGAGCATTGTGGTGGCGAACTGCAAGTTAGTAACGGTGAACACGGAGCAGTTTTTAAAATAGTGTTCCCATACTAGCTGTTTTTTAACTTCATAACCCACTCAAGCATCACTTCTTGGAGTTTAGGATTTGGAGCTTCCATAAACTCTATGCTAAAACTATCTCTAAACTCTACTATACCAATACTTCTAGGTCTAACTGCCAATATTTTAGAGTTTGGAATAGCTGCGCCAAAGCAAAAAACAACATTTTTAGCATTAAGAATATTTTTATCTATCTCTCCGCCTAAGTTTTTTGTATGTTTAAAGTGGTCAAAAACAGCGATATTTGTAGCTATAGGGTGTTGCTCAATCATTTGTATAAAATACTTTACAATCTCATCAACACTCTTCTCTTTTATCTCACTCTTATTTAAACTTAGTGAGTAAATTGGGTATTTATCCAGAAGCAGAGTTTTTGTCATTTTTAACCTTTTAAATAATATAAATTTATGATAATAATTATAATAAAAGCTTCATTAAAATGTAGTGAAAATATAAAAAAGGCTGTATGTTACTTGTTAAACATGATAGAACCAAGTCTTATCATATTTGAGCCACACTCTATTGCTAGCTCAAAATCTCCACTCATTCCCATGGAACATATGCTAGCACCATCTAGTGATTTGTAAATATCAAATGTAGTCTCAAAACTTTTCTTTATGATATTTTTGTCTTGACTATGTGCACCAATACTCATAACACCCTTTAGGTTTATGTTTGGACACTCTTTTTTTATTTTTTCATAAGCTTCTACTGCAACTTCTGGCATAAAACCGTGTTTTGAGTCCTCTTTAGCTGAGTTTATCTGCATAAGTGCATCTAAGGTCATCTCTTTTGCTTTGAGTTTTTTTTGAAGCTCATAAGCTAATTCTATGCTATCAAGCGAGTGAAAGAGAGTAGGATTAATATCAAGTAAGTTATTTATCTTGTTTTTTTGCAGATTTCCCACAAAGTGCCACTCTAAAGGCAACTCTTCAAGTTCATTAGCCTTTGCTTTTAAGTCTTGAACTTTGTTCTCACCAAAAGCTCTCTGTCCGATAGCGTAAAGTTTCTCTATTTCAGCAGATGTAGAGTACTTACTAATAGCTATGATTTTAACTATATGGTAGTCACTAACTCTAAGCCTAGCACTTTCAACTCTTCTAAGCACATCATCTATATATATTTTATACTCTTCTTGTGTCATCTATATCCTCTTACAATAAAACTTCAATTTATTTTTAAATATTTTGCAAATATGATTTTATCGAAAAAAGGATATATTTTTATAGCTTTGTGCTAAGATTTATCAACCCATCAATCTATTTATATCATTATAAAGACCTAACCCCATAAGCGAAAAGAGTACTACCCAGCCCGCTATAGTTAGTTTTATAAGAACGGCTTTACTCGCTTCTCTTTTAAAAAGTAACTCATAAAGATTAAACATAATGTGTCCACCATCAAGGGCAGGGATTGGGAGGAGGTTTAAAACTCCTAAGTTTACAGAGATAAGTGCTGCAAAAAAGAGTACACTCATCCAGCCTGCATCTGTTGCATCTGAGGTTAGTTTTACTATGCTTATCACACCGCCGAGCTCCTTAGCTGGAACTTCTCCAACTATAAGCTTTTTAAGTCCTGTAAAGATAACAGTAGAGGCAAAGATGGTTTGCTCGGTTGCATAGCTAAGTGTTTGTGCAGCAGAGAGTTCAAGTTTGTGTGAGACTCCTGCACTTCCTATGCCTATCATCTTTTTTTGTACTACTTCATTGAACATGTTTGTAGTCTCTTTTATGTTAGGTGTTAGAGTTTTAGACTCTATAAAGCCATCTCTTATAATCTCAACATTTAAAGAGCCCTCTGATCTCTCTATGATGCCAGCCATCTCTTTCCATGTGTTTATTTTTACGCCATCAATACTTTTAATGGTGTCATTTGTCTTTAGTCCAGCAAGTTCGGCAGGAGAGTCTTTTACAACTTCGCCGATAACAGGCGAGAGAATATTTGGACCTCCTAGTGCTATGAAAAAGTAGAGTATAAAGGCTAAAACAAAGTTTGCAAGAGGACCAGCTAGAAGGATAAAAATCTTTTGAGATGGAGTCTTTACATTGTAACTATCTGCGTCATAACTTTTTTTACTAGGATCAGTGTCGTCTTGACCTTTCATGCGGACATATCCGCCAAGAGGAATAGCTGAGATACTCCACTCAGTCTGCCACTTTTTAAATGTAAGCATTCTCTTACCAAAGCCAATGCTAAAGACTTCAACAGAGACACCCATCAGCCTCGCTGCCCCATAGTGACCGAGTTCATGAAAAAATATAAGTGCTGAGAGAACTAAAAGGGATACTAAGATACTCATGATATTTCACCTCCTAAGAGTGCTTTTCTAAAACCCCAAAGATATTCTAATCCTGAGTAGAGTGTAAGCGCTACTGCAATCCACAGCAGTGTATCTCCAAATGGCCAGTGCATTAGTAGAAATCCTATGGCTATCATCTGTGCTACAGTTTTTACTTTGCCAGCCCATGAAGCTTTAACATCGACTCCCTCACTAACTGCAACAGTTCTGATACCAGTGATAAAAAGCTCACGAACTATGATGATGTAAATAGCCCATGCAGATGCTTCGCCTATCATCATAAGTCCCAAAAATGCAGCAAGGGTAAGCATCTTGTCAGCTAGTGGATCTAAGATACCACCAAGCATTGTCATCTGGTCCCACTCACGAGCGATATAGCCATCAAAAAAGTCAGTAGCAGATGCTAAAACAAACAATAGAGATGCAAAGTAGTAGTTCCATGATATATGAAAACCGTTGTCTGTAAAAATATCAGGATTTAAAATAACCCAAAACATCAAAGGAGCTAAAAGAATCCTAAGAGAGGCAAGGGCGTTGGGAAGATTTAACAAAAAAAGTCCTTAAAAATATAGTAATGAGATTTTAACTTTTTTTTGCTAAATAAATGCTCAAAATAATTTTTCAAGTTATTTTTTAAATTATTGTAGTCCTTTTTTTAGCTCCTACAAGCCAGTATGCTATAGCTAAACCAACTATAACAACGCCTATAGTCAAAAGTTCATTAGATTTCTCAGATGATAGCGAGTAGATTAAAACTTTTCTAATAAGTGCCGCCATAGCAAGCATAATAAACGCTCCAATAGCAAAACCTTTTCCTTGGAGATGATTTATCTCTTCATGTATAAGCTCGATTGCTGCCCAAAGGACAAGCAAACTTCCCAAAATTGTCAATATCCCTTTCTCTATTCCAATATCTGAGAAAAACAGGAGATAGATATCGTAAGCAAAAAGTCCAATAGCAAAAAAAGCAACTAGGGCTAAAGCCCCTGCTAAAAAAAAATTTACATATGAGTTGAAGTTTTTAAGTCCTGAGAGGATTGTTTTTTCAAACTTTGAGAGAGATAAAAACTTACTAAGTTCACCGTCTCTATAAGAACTTGTAAGCACATCAAGATTCATATCTAAAATCTTCTCAACCGCTTTTATCTCGCTTATATGAAGCTTTTTGTTCTCAAAGTTCTCTTCAATATTTTGAAGTATAAAAGTTCTAACAAAGGTAAAAGCTGAGTTTACATAGTGAGTTGGAAGACCTATTCTGACATGAATCTCTCCGATGCTGTAGATATACATAAAGTAAGTCATTTCATATTTGCCACAAAAGAGATTTACAAACCACTCTTTTATTTTTTTACGATGATTTGCGATAATCTCTTTGTTTTTTAAAAACTGTGCAGTCTTTCCAAAGCCCCAAATATAATCGTAAAATCCATCTATAAACTCTTCTGCTAAAAGTTCCATTCTAGGTTGCAATTGCTTTAAAAGATTAGCTTCTTCCTCAGTAAATCTATAGTGTGCCTTTAAGTCTATATAATCTTGCATATAGCTGTCCTTTAGTGGTTAGTTTTTCTATCTAGACTCTTTTAAAATGTTAATAGTAATTATAGCAAAGTCAAGTTTTAATATAGATGCTAAATTAGTACTGCTTTTATCTTCTTAATTACACTGTCTTTTTGCATAACTATAAACTAGATTCCGTGTCAAGCACGGAATGACGGAACAAGTGTCATCCTGAACTCTAAAGAAACATTTTTGCATAGCAAAAAGCGATTTTCTTGTTTTGATTTGGGATCTAACTTAATAATTGTTCAGAGCATCCAATCTGCTTACTAGATGCTTGGCAACTCTAAAAGAGTTAGCATAAATCGTCCAAGTGTATGGAACGCTTCCTCCTGTTGGCATAAAGCTTGCATCTGTTACATATAGATTTTTAAGCTCATGAGCTTTGCAGTTTACATCTAGCACCGATGCTTTTGCATATTTTCCAAAACGGCATCCGCCTGCTACTAAATTTGGTGGTGGTGAAGAGGAGATGCTCATAGATACATCGCTCGCACCCATCTTTTGTAAAACTTTTATAGCTTTGTTTGCAAGATATGTTCCCACTTTTATATCATGCGGATGTCCATAAAGGTTTATCACACCTACTGGCATATCAAACTTGTCTTTGAGTTTATCATCCACACTAACAAAGCAATAATTACTTGGAAGCCAGTCATTAAAGACTTCAAATGTTAAAACTCTTGAATTTGTGAGCCTTTTGTGTATTTTATCGCTTAGTTTTTCTCCCCAGATAAGCTCACCATTATCATTATAAAATTCTCTTGTTGCACGAGATATAATATTTGCGTGTTCAAACAAAAAGTCAATAGTTCCACCCTTATATTTTTTTCCATTTTCATCATATTCGTACCAATCTTGTAAAGAGCGATTGAAAAACAAACCTACTTGCATCAGCTCTTTTTGCTGTTTTTGCGAAAGTGTTTCAAAGTTAAAACGGCCACTGCCAACCCCACCCGCTGAAAAAATGAGATTTTTGCCTACTTGTCCACTATTGTTTGCTAAACCATTTGGGAAAAACTTGTTTTTTGAATTTAGTAGTAGGCGAGAACTCTCTATCGCCTGAGCAGCCACAACAAAAATCTTAGCCTCTACAATATGAGAGACTCTGTTTTTGTCATAATAGTGAGCCTTAGTCACTTTTTTATCATCACTCTCTAGTTTGTATACAAAGGCTTCAGTGATTATTGTCGCACTACATTTTTGTAAAAGTGCCGCTCTTGCACTCCCTTTTGCACCAGTTGCACAACCATAACTTCCACAAAAGTTTGAGTAGGAACAGCCTTGTCTACCCTGTGCATTTAAAGGTAAAATTGCCCTTGGAGTTGGGATACTTTCATAAGATAAACTCTTACACGCATCATCAAACCATTGTGTAGCACTATTAACTGCTAGAGCGGGGTAAGGGAAGTTTGGAGTAGAACGAGGCTCTAAAAATTTATGTTTTACTATTTTGCCTGAGACTCCAACAATCTTTTCTACTTTTGTATAGTAAGGTTCCAAATCTTCATAACTTATAGGCCAGTCAACAACATTCGCTCCATCAATCTCTCCGTAAACAGATTTTAGTTTAAAATCGTTTGGCTTCATCCTATGAAAATAACCACTCATTAGATTAGAGGAGCCTCCAACCATAGAGCCGTTCCAGAAGTTCCAATTGTACTTGCTTCCTTCGTAACGCACTATGGAGTCATCAGCATCTCTCTCATTTATGACATGTTGTTCTTCTTTTAGAGAAGGAGTAAAGATATCTCTTCTGCAAACAGCTAACTCATCTTTGTTGAAATCTTCTTCTTTGTAATCTTTTCCTTTTTCTAAAACTACAACATTAAAACCCGCATTTGAGAGTTCATAGGCTATAGGAGCACCTCCTGCACCGCTTCCTATTATGCAAACATCATAAGTCATAGATATGGTTCTTTTGGCTGAGGAAGTCCTGGGATATGTTCTAGCCACTTCCAACCGGCACCATTTTTATTTGCTCCATAGATAGGATCGCTAAGGGTAGCTTCCATTATATAACTAAGCATAGTATATATCCAGTTATCTCCCCATCTCTGTTTTGAAATAATCTGGAGTACATTTTGTCGCTGAGATGGAGAGAGTTTTATATAAGGATGTTTGTAGTGAAAAACAGCTTCTTCATTGAGCCACTGCACGCCATTTTTTAAGAACTCTTTCTCATCATCTGTTACACGGCTGTGATGTAAGATGAGTGATAAATAAGAAGAACCATTAATACCCAACTTTTTTATACTTGGAGAGAGGTCTTCTTGAACTAAGGAGATAGTCTCCAAAGTGGAGACTGCACCAAAGAGTTCACTCTTAGGCATAATGATTAGAGCAGTTGTAAAAAAACTACTCTTTAAAAAAGATCTACGAGTTTTTAAAGATATGGATGAATATACATTACCTAAATAAAGACTCAAGAAATGACTCCTCTCATAAACAGAACATCATTTGATGGAAATTTTATACTAATTTTTTTCACCAAAAATCAATCTATCTATACTAAACTTTCCTGCTCCATTTGTTACAAATATAAAGAGAAATAACATATAGTAAAGAGGGATTTCAAAACCATTATCTCCAGCTGAAAAACCATTTGGTAGATGTACAGTTATAATTGCCACAACCATAACAACAATAAGAGGTATAGATATAAGGCGAGTAAATAGTCCCAATGTAAGTAAAACTACACCCAACGCTTCCGTACTTGCTGCCATATAAGCGTTAAGAGTTGGAAAAGGGATGCCTAGTGAACCAAACCACTCAGAAACAGAGCCGATATCTTTCCATTTGCTCATTGCTGGACCATAAAAGCCGTACGCTATTGCTAATCTGGCAAATAATAAAGAGAGTGGTTTACCATACTCACTTAAACGAGAAAATTCCATATACATTTGTTTGAATTTCATGACAGACTCCTTAGGTTAATTTGTATTATAACAAATATAAATATATTTGTATGTAATCCATGTTACAGACCAACTTACTATACCAGTTTAAAACCAAATTTGAGTGTTTTCGTCTTCAAAAATAAATGAGTTTACTTCATAAATACTTTTTTAACAACGGCTAGTGGCTAGTTATTTCCACCACATTTTCCTTTTCTTTTTGCCTCTCTTTTTTTGGCACCGCATTTTCCTGCTTCCTTTGCCTCTCTTTTTTTGGCACCACATTTTCCCGCTCTTTTTGTAGTTTTTTTCTCAGTGCCACATTTTCCAGCAGCCTCAACGGGCTTTTTCATAGAACTCCCACATTTGCCAGCACCACACCTCATACCCTCTGCACTTGCAGATGTTACTCCAAATCCCATAAAAAGAGCCACACCAAGTAAAAGTGCTGTTAGATTTAATTTTTTCATTTGACATCCTTATGTTTTAGACTAGAACAATTGTAGCATAAGAAACAAAAAAATCATGTTATATATATTATATTTTATGTATAAGGATTAAAAGGTGATAAGTAAGGTTTGATTTATGACTATATTGAGATATCAGTTCTTTATCATAAATATTTTATATCTAATTACACAGACAAATCTAAAAATATTATTTTAACTTAAGCATCTCTACATAATGTAGAGAGCTTGTTTACTGAAAAGAAGTTCCGCCATCTATGACTATGGTTTGACCTGTTAACCATGAAGAGCTATTTTCACATAGGAAAATACAAGCTCCTGTTAGGTCGGTTGCGTCTCCCATGCGATTGAGTGGTGAGCGTTTTACTACTTCGGCTTTTACTTCCTCATAGTTTGGAAATGCTTTTAGTGCATCAGTGTCGATTGGACCACCGCTTACTGCATTGACACGGATATTTTTCTCGCCAAGTTCAGCTGCTGCGTACTTAACCATAGTCTCAACTGCCGCCTTGTTTGTTCCATGACCTGCGTAGTTTGGAGAGTAGACTAAATTACCAGTGGAGCTCATGCTTATGATGCTACCACCGCCAACTTTCTCCATTCTCTTTACTGCCTCTTGTGCACCAACTACAAAGGCTTCAACAGTAGCTGTGTAAATATTGCTAAGACCTTTTGGTTTGAGTCTCATAAATGGAGCAAAACCACCAACTACAGCACGACCAGAGATGATGGCGTTTGAGATAAAGTAGTCAAGCCTATCGAAGTCTTCGTCAAACTCTTTATATGCATCTTTGTAAGTAAGAGGTTCTAAGATATTTAGCTTGTAAGCACGAGCTTTTATATTATAGTTACTTTCAAGATCTGCAACAATCTCATTTGCAACCTCACTGCTAGATGCGTAAGTAAAAGCGACATCACAACCTTTTGCAGCAAAAGCATAAACTATAGCTTTACCTATACCACGAGTCCCACCACTTATAAAAAGAGTTTTCCCCTTCATTATGCCATTCTCCTTTTTGCAGAAGTGAATTGTGCAAAAATTCCTCTAACTAAAGCTTTGCCGTCGGCAAGAGATATATTTTTATGCATCTTAAAGTCCTTTGATATCATAGTTTTTCATAACTTTTTCTATCTTTTTCATATTCTCTAAACTAGGTGGAACTAGTGGAAGTCTAAACTCTAGGGTCTCTATAAGTCCAGCTATATACATTGAAGCTTTTATAGGTACTGGATTTGATTCGCAAAACATAACTTTGTTTAGAGGATATAGTTTTTCATTTATCTCCCTTGCACCTGCAAAATCACCACTTAGTGCTAAGCTTACTAGCTCACTCTTTAAGTCTGGCATTAAGTTTGATGTAACAGAAGTTATGCCAGCTCCACCACTTGCGAGGATTGGATAGTCTATAGCATCATCGCCAGAAAATACTTTAAGTTCAGGACAACGAGATAGAAGTTCAACCGTTCTCTCTAGGCTTCCACTTGCTTCTTTTACACCATATATATTTTTACACTCATTAAAAAGACGAATAGTTGTGTCTGCATCTACATCAACACTAGTTCTTCCAGGTACATTGTAGAGCATAAAAGGTACATCACTTACACTATCAGCTATTGCTTTGTAGTGCTGAAAAAGTCCCTCTTGAGATGGTTTGTTATAGTATGGGCTTACTGAGAAGATAGCATCAACACCACAGTCTCTTGCTCGCTGTGCAGTCTTGATAGCTTCAGCAGTAGAGTTACTTCCTGCACCGGCTAGAACTCTAGTCTTAGTACCTTTACAGACTTCAACTGCGATTTCCATACATCTTATATCTTCTTCATAAGTAAGAGTTGCACTCTCTCCTGTAGTTCCTACAGGACAAACTGCATCCATCCCATTGTTGATTTGTCTTTTTATAAGTGCCGCATATGTTTGCTCATCAAGTTTTCCATCTTTAAATGGAGTTATTAACGCCGTTGAAGAACCAGTTACTATATTCATTGATTGACCTTTAGTATAAAATCTTGCGATGTTTTAAGTTTTATCTATAAAATTTAGTCCAAGCAAGAAATTTTTTTATCTATGTAATAATGTAAAACTATATCAAAAAAGTACTAAAAAATAGGTAAAAAGCTACTTTACTTCTCTTTTGGTCTGCTTAGATACTCTTTAAAGTATAGCTCTATCTTCTCTTTAGAGAAGGATTTTTCTTTATCTCTTATGCGATAGACTCTTTTGTAAAAGATATACTTTTCTATGATGTTCATAGTGTGAAACTTATCATAGATGCCAAGTAAAAAGTCACTTTTTATGGAGAGATTTTTAGCTTCAAGTGTGATAAAAATCTTATGCAACGAGTCTATCTGCTCTATAGTGTGTGGGTTTATATCGGAGTTGATAATATAATGAATCTCTTCAACGCTAAAGTTCTTGCTGATGGACTTTGCATAGTACTCAAGAAGTACATTTATCTCTTTGTTTCGCTCTTTGTTATAATCAGCGTGTTTTAGATAAGCATAGAGCTTTGGTTTGCTCTTTTGCCAGTTGTAAAGTGTGTTGATTTGAACTTCAAATCTATCGCTTATTTCTCTGTTATTTAGCACTATTAAGAACCTTTTGTTCATCTAAAATATGATATGTTCCTGTTGCATAAGCTATTAGTGTATCTTTTGAAAATATCTCAATAGTAGTAAAAACAGTTCTTTTTGACTGGTTTATAACTCTAGCCTCCGCCTTTAAAACTTCATCTCTAGCAGGTTTTAAGTAGTTTATCTTTATCTCAATTGTTACAGCACTAAGACCTTCTTTAAGCACAGAAACAGCAGCGTACCAACCACAGTGATCAGCTAGCGTGGCAATAGCTCCACCATGAACTACGCCAAAGTGTTGTTTGTGATGGGGCAAAACATCAAAGCCCAGTTCTGCATAGCCGTCACCTAGGTCTAAAACTTCTCCACCTATAAACTTTAAAAAACCTATATCATTTTTATCTATATCTTGAACTCTCATATTTACCTTTTTTAAATCTCACTAAGAAGATGGATACCCTCTCTCTCAAGCGATTTTATAGCACTTTCTAACTCAGGATCCGCTACTTTAAATACAAAAGCGCCAATTTGTGCGTTTGTGAGAGTATAAGTGTACTCTATATTTATGTTTTGTTTTGCAAGAGCTTTTATAACAGAGTTAAAACTTCCAACATGGTCACTAATCTCTACAGCAAAAACATCTGTAAACTTAGAAGAAAAACCATTTTTCTCTAAAATATCTTTTGCTCTTTGGCTATCATTAACTATGAGTCTAAGTATGCCAAAGTCACTTGCATCTGAGAGATTTATGGACTCTATGGAGATATGTTTTGATGCTAAAAGCGTAGTTATATCACTCAGTTCACCTTTTTTGTTCTCAACAAATATAGACAACTGTTTTATAGCTTTTGACATTTTATACCCTTTTATCTACAACTCTTATGGCTTTACCCATGCTTCTCTCTAGTGTTCTAGGCTCAACAAGTTTTACATTTGCATTTATATAAAGATTGTTTGCTAGTGAGCGTTGTATATCTTTTTTGATTTTTTCCATCTCAGCTACTGAGTCACTTAAAACTTCATCGCTAACTTCTACTAAAATATCTATCTTATCAAGATGTCCTTTTTTATCTGCGATGATTTGGTAGTTAAGTGTAACTCCCTCAGTATTTGCGATGACATGCTCAACTTGAGAAGGATATACATTTACACCATTTACGACTATCATATCATCAACACGCCCAACGATACTCTCCATACGAACAAGAGTTCTTCCACAAGAACAAGGAGAGCGATGGAGCGAAGTTATATCTCCAGTTCTATAGCGAATGATAGGAAGAGCTTGTTTTGTCAGTGAAGTTATAACTAACTCTCCACGCTCTCCATCTTCTAAGACCTTGCCCGTTTTATGATCTATGATTTCAGGATAGAAGTGGTCTTCGTTTACATGTAAAAGTTTAGAGTGTTTGCAGTTTGAGCTTACACCTGGTCCTATAATCTCACTAAGTCCATAAACTTCGTGATAGTCAATCCCCCAAACACGAGATACTTCCTCTTTTAGTCCATCACTTGTAGGTTCAGCTCCAAATACACCAGATTTTAATTTAAAATCTTTCAGATATCCACTTCCAGACTTCTTAGCAGATTCGTACATATGAAGTGCAAAAGAAGGAGTTGCAGCCATTATAGTGGCATTGAAATCTTTCATAAGCATAATCTGTCTATCTGTAAAACCGCTACTAGCTGGAATAGTTGTAGCACCTATCTTTTTAGCACCACCATCAAATCCAAGTCCACCAGTAAATAGTCCATAGCCATAAGCGTTATGTATAACATCAGCTCCTGTAGCTCCAGCCATTGTATAGACTCTAGCCATCACTTCATCCCAAACATCCATATCTCCTTGAGTGTAGCCAACAACGGTAGGTTTTCCTGTGGTTCCACTCGAGCTGTGAACTCTAACAACTTCACTCATTGGAACTGTAAAGAGTCCAAAAGGGTAGTGGTTTCGCAAATCCTGCTTTTTTGTAAAGGGTAATTTTTCTATATCTTTTAGAGACTTAATCCCTTTTGGAGATATATCTAACTCATCAAATTTTTCTTTGTAAAAAGGTGTTAGTTCATAAACTCTCTCTAGTGTCTCTTTAAGTCTTCTTAGTTGTATCTCTTCTATAGTTTCTCTTGGGGCACCCTCGATTTTATTCCACATTATTTTGACTCCTTAGCATCTCTCATGGCTTGCTCTAAGATAACTATATTTTGCTCTGCTACTTTTGTATTTATCTGTGTGATGGCATCTTTTACCTCTTGCACGCTAAATGGGAAGTTTTTGTCATTTACAAGTGCAAATCCTAGCATATATACATTTAAACCTTGAATAGGAAACTCTCCATTTTCAGCTTTTTTAAACGCATCTATTTTAGCAAAACCTTTAAATGGAAGCTCTGGATATTTGTCCTTATCTTTAGCATTTGTAACCAATGTTCCGCTAAGTTTCAAAAAAGCAAGATTTCTAAGACCTTCGTTTTTCTCTAGTGCTATCATAAGGTCGGCTTGGTTTTTGTCGATCACCGGGTTTGTAAAGTCGCCTATTTTAATATCACAAGAGACAGAGCCTCCTCTTTGACTCATTCCATGGTTTTCAGTCCCTAAAAATGCGATATTACGATTTCCTGCACAAATAGCTAAAACCTTAACTAAAAAAACAACACCTTGACCACCAAAGCCAGCTATTACTATTTGATATTTCATCTTAGTTACCTCTCTTTAGATAGTCAAAATCTTGCACAAAGGCGTCAGTTGGACATACTACATCTAAACATCCACCACAACCAGCACAAAGAAAAGGGTCTATCTCTATAACGCCGTCCTCATTGTAAGCCATTGGCGGGCACTTATATACGGTAGTACACTGATCACATGCGATGCAAAGCTCAGGATCAACCTTAGCAAAGATATTTGGGATAAACTCAGGAGCCCTCTCTCCATCTAAGATACAAAACTCACGAACAACTACAACAGTTGGTCCAGTTGCATCTGCGTGAATTTTTTTTACCTCTCTAAAGAAGTCAACGTTATCTTGCATCTCATAAGAGTAGTGATGTTCCATACACTCAATCCCCATTCCTTCGACAATCTTTTTGATGTCGATGTTTTTGTTCTCTCTTGATGGAGTAGTCTGTCTTCCTGTCATGGCGATGGTAGAGTTATCTAGGATAACAAGTATAAACTTATGATTTTGATAGACAGCGTTTATAAGTGGTGCGATTCCAGAGTGAAAAAATGTTCCATCTCCAATGGTAGCAACAACTGTTTTATCTGGGTCACTAAGAGCAAAACCACTAGCCATAGAAACACTAGCACCCATACATAAAATGCTGTCAATAGCACCCTGTGCAATTGCTAAAGTGTAGCAACCAATGTCTGATGGATAGATGGCTTTTTTCTTTTTAAAGACTTTTGTAATAGCATAGTAAACATCGCGATGAGGACAACCAGGGCAGAGTGCAGGCGGGCGAGTCTCTACTTCAAAGTCTAATGATGGTGGAGTAGCATAGATATTTTCTCCCTCATAAAGACCGATATTTACAAATGCTTTTAAAATCTCTTCTTTGCTCATCTCATCTATATTATGAATAGAGTTTGTATTTTTTCCATAAACATTAGGAGATGCTATTTGCTCTTCAACACATGGGTACGGTTCTTCAACTACTAAAACTTTATCGTAAGACTTAAATCTATCTCTCATCTGCTCTACAGGAAGAGGATAGGGCATAAGAACTTTAACAACATCAGCTTCGAGATTAAGGTCACTTAGAGTCTCTTTAGCAAAGCCATAACCAGTTCCGCTAGTGATGATTAGAACTCTATTTTTACCCTCACACTTGTCAAACTCTTTTTTTAGAAGATGGTCCCAGTTATACTCTTTGATAACCTCCATGCGATTTAGTTGCTCAACACCTTGAGCAAATCTACCAACACGGGGGACTGCACCCCAGCGAGGAACATCTCTCTTAAACTCGCCCTTGTTAGGCTTAAAGTTTGTCTCATCATCCATCTCTATGATCTCTCTAGCGTGACAAACACGCATAACAGGACGAAGCATTACAGGGATTTGAAACTTCTCAGAGAGTTCTACCCCATATTTTGTAAGGTCATAAGCATCTTGTGGAGTTGCTGGATCTAGTACTGGGATGCGAGCAAACTTTGCAAAAACACGGCTATCTTGTTCGGTTTGAGAAGAGTGAAAACCTGGATCATCAGCAGCGATAAGTAACATTCCGCCGAGATTACCGATATAAGCCGCACTCATAAGCGCATCACTTGCAACATTAAGACCTACTTGCTTCATTGTTGCACAGGTTCTCCTGCCCGCTATCGCACCAGCGTAAGCTACTTCAAAACCAACTTTTTCATTAGTTCCCCATTCAGCATATATATCTAAGTTTAGTTTATGTTTTATCTTTTGAACTTCGCTTAGTATCTCGCTAGATGGGGTACCGGGGTATCCGCTAATCATATCAACATTTGCGTGGATAAGTCCCCAAGCAATCGCGTCATTTCCCATTAGTGTCTGTTTCATAAAAGTCTCACTCTTTGTAATTATTTATCCGTTAAAGATATGTTTTTGTTAATTTACACAATAGTTATATAAATAAGGCTTAAATTAAGGCTAAATTTTACAACTATTGAGAAATACTAAAATTTATAATACGCTATTAAACGATATTCATCAAAACTCAATTTTTTAGTGCCACCTAAATCTAGCCAATCCTTAGTAAAACTACCTCTTGCTTGAAGTTTAAATTTTGATCTCACTTGATATACAAGATCAAAATCAAACTCTTTTGTTTCCCATTCATAACCACTTTGGTAGCCATTGTATTTGCCAATATCATACTCAAAATACTTAAGCATTGCTAGGATATCTACTCCAGTCAGATGTTTAAGATTGTAATTAACTCCTAGCAAAATAGAAGAGGTGTCTCCCAAGTTAGCGTGCAGTGCTCCTTGAGAGATTATAAAAGGATTAGCTCCACCTAGTGCGTTTATAATGCCACCGTCTAAAACGCTTCCCTGTGATGCTGGAGTGTTTACATAACGCAAATCAATTCCAAAGCCATTATTTAGTGAAGCTTTAAGCATTGCTCCGCATTGGCTTGCATCTACATCTTTGTCATCGCCCGCTGTATTAAATGCTTTTCCAAGTAGGTTATCTCCAACATTATCTTGCTTGGTGTAAAACATAGATGCAAAGGTATTAAAAACACTTAGTCTGCCTTTGTAACTAACCTTAGCAACTATTATGTTCATAATGTCATGAATATATTGATCCCATATTTCTAATTTTATGCCATCAAAGCCTGTGTAGGTTGTACTTAAGTAGGTCATACCAGCTGTATTTTTTTTGTTGTTTTGACCTAAGTAAACATCTGCAATGGATTCAAACTCTCCAACCTTGTATCCTGGTCCAAAACCATAAAGTAAGCTCAGCCTTGTCATAGCATCATTTGGGTTCAGCACATTGTTTGGTACAGGGACTGAGTTTGCAAAACCGTTTGTTTGAACACGAGTGATATGACCTAGTTCAAATTTAGTGTCTGCTATATCACTGTTTTTTACAACAACGCCTTCAAAAGTATTTGGTAGCATTCTAAAGTTGTTTGGAGCTGCAAAAGGAGTGTTTATGCTTTGTCTTCCAACTCTAATGTTAGTATTTGCTAGTGTGTAGCTTATATAAGCCTCTCCTAAAACACTATAACTTCTACCATCAGCACCAAACAGAGTGTTATCGTTTTTAAGCGTGTTGTCTGATTTGTTGTCTACTTTGTTTGTAGTGTAAAATGTAGCACCTGCATCAAAACCGTAGTAAGATGCTGTTTGATAACCTAAATATCCACCAAAAGAGAGCCCATCACGAGTGTACTTAGATGGATTTTTGCCAAATCCACTTTCCCAATCATAAGTCCGACTTATATAAAAAGACTTTAGTCCCCCTTGAACAGTCCCCTTTTTAAATGCATCTTTAAGGGTATCTGCTGAAACAATCGTAGTTAAACCTAAAACAGTAGCTAGCACTAAACTTCTTTTTTTCATGTCTCTTCCCTTGTTTATTATTTCTTATTTAATCGAATCCTCTGATTAATCCATAAACTAGATTCCGTGTCAAGCACGGAATGACGATACATGCATCACCTAACTTGACGAGGCATGCGTCACCTGAGTTGACGAAACATGCGTCATCTAACCTGACGGGCATGCATCACCCTGAATTTGATGAAACACATGTCATTCTGAACTTGATGATACACGTCATCCTGAACTTGATTCAGGATCCAACCCAATAATTCTTTAGAACATTCAGTCATTAAAACATCTATCAAGATGTTTTTTATTCATCTTTTTAGTCATAAGTGAGACTACTATCGCAGTGATAATGGAGAGTGGTAGAGCGATTATGAGTGCATCTACAAAGATAATATCTCCACTTAAAAGTGAGTCTTTGCCAAAGATGGCTTTTGCAAGACCTAGTGATTTTGCTTCTTTGAAGTGAACAAAAAGTAGCCAAAAGCTTGACACTACTAAACCAACTAGCATAGAAGAGATAGCTCCCGCTTTTGTTATACTTCTAAAGAAGAGTCCACCTATAAAACTTGGCAAAAAGATACTTGCACAAAGAGCGAAGAAAATGGCAGTTGAGCGTGCTATGATGGCTGGCTCATCATCAAAAGCATAAGCTAAAGAGACTGAGAAGATTATCATTATAACGACGCCTAGTCTTGTAACCGTTACAGAATCATAGTCTTTTGTAGTGATTTGCTCAAAAAAGTCACGCCCAACTGCTGTTCCCATAGTGTGAAATTGGGAGGAGAGGGTACTCATAGCAGCTGAGATAAGAGCAAACAAAAAGATAAAAGCAAACCACTTTGGCATTGCAGTATTTATAAAGTGTGGGATTACTTTACCAACTGAACCAGCACTTTGAAGTGCATTTTTGCCTTCATTGAACTCAAAATACCAAGCATTTGACAAAGCTCCAACTATAAAGATAATCCCTGTCATTGCAAGTATAAATATAGAGCCGATAAGAACTGCACGATTTAACTCTTGCTTGCTCTTTACTGTCATAAACCTAACTATAAGCTGTGGCTGAGCCAAAACACCAATGCCCACACCCATAGTAATAGTAGTAATAACAAAGAGCCAACCCTTACTTAAAAACTGCGGCATGGAGTTCCAACCCTCAAACCCCCATAAAAGAGATAGCTTCATCATAAAGTCAGGCGAACCTGGGGAAAACTCTACTATATTTTTGGATGCAAGAGGTTCAACTACAGTTATTTGCCATACATTTTCAAGTTTAGAAAATGCTGCACCTATTCCCCCAATAGTTTATATATTTTTTATAATTATTTGAATTTTATATATTAATATTCTAATTATTATAATTAATATATAGTTATTTTAAAATTGCTACAATTATTGCAAAGTTAAGCATAAATTTATATTAAATTATTATAAAAAGTTATTAATTTTTTTTAAAGGAACATAAAATTGAGTAGGGTAGGGAATAAACGAGTAAAGGATTTAACAATAGCATTAAGTGCAGATGCTCTTTTTATAAATGTTTAAAATTGTATCTAAAATAGCTGCTATAACGGGGCCTAAAATAATGCCTATGGGGCCAAAGGATGTGATCCCTCCAAGAATTGATATAAGTATGACTAGATCTGGTAATTTTGCGTCATTTCCAACTATCCATGGGCGCAGAAGATTGTCAACCAATCCTATTACCAATACTCCCCACAAAATAAGACCTATTCCCCATGCCATATTGCCTGTAAATATAAGGTATGCGGCTGCTGGCAACCAGACTAAAGGAGCCCCTACTCCAGGAATGGCTGAAAGAATAAAAACGACGCTTCCCCAAAATGCTGGTCCACCAATCCCAGTAGCCCAAAATGCTAACCCAACTAATAAACCTTGAATAACCCCTATAATCATAATACCTTTTAGAGATGCTTTAGTTACCATCAAGCCACGGCTCATCAGCTCATCATAATCTTTTTTTGAAAGGGGAAGTAAAGAGGCAAGTGAGTCTAATAATTGTCGCCCATACATTAAAAAGTAAAACATTGCGTAAAACATAATAAACAAGCTAATAAAAAAGTTAACTGTTCCTTTAGTTGCACTAGAGAGACTTGAAACTAGCCAGCTTCCTATTGAGCTAGCTGCCTCGGAGGCTTTTTTAATAATGGTTTCATCAAAGGATTTAAATTTTTCATGTAATGGTAGCCACTCAGGTAGTTGTTGACTTATGGAGATGTTGTTATCCATGATTTCTTTTACTATTGGACGCGCCTTTTGGCTGACTTGTATTGCTTCACTTGTTACCATACTTGTAAGAGCAGCTAAGGGAAAACCGATAGCTAAAATGGATATGATAAGTATGGAAGTAGCCGCCAAAGCGGATCTGTCTTTTAGATAGTAAAGAGTCTTACGGTAGAGAGGATAAAGCAAACCTGAAAAGATAGCAGCGAGTATAATAGCTATCAGAAATTTTTGAATCATTCCAATGAAGCCTACAAGAACTATAAGTAGCAGTAGTAGTATAAACGTTTGCTGAAATTTATTGGGCGTTTTTGTATCCATCCTCTCTCCTTAAACATCTTTATAACATTTTCTAAAAGAAAGATTATATAGTATTTTGGTACTATTAGTGATAAAAGGCAAAATTATGAAGATATATGATTTAATTATAATTGGGGGTGGAAGAGCCTCTAGATTAGCTGCAAAAGTTGGTAGATTAGGTAAAAGGGTTGCTCTGATTGAAAAGTCTAAGCTTGGAGGTACTTGTGCAAATAGAGGCTGTGTTCCTTCAAAACTTTTAGTTGGCTATGCTGATGTTTTGCGGAGTATAAAAGAGTCACAAAGACACTATGTAAGAAGCAGTATTGATAATATTGACATTAAAAAGATATTTAAAGAAAATAACGAATATATTGCTAGTGTTGATGGAGAGTATAAAGCTATGTTAAATGAAAATGTAGAACTCTTTAGAGGTATAGGTTCTTTTGTCTCAGATAGCATAGTGGAAGTTAATGGTGTAAAATTAACAGCACCAAAAATAGTTATTGCAACAGGAACAAAACCTAAAAAACCACCTTTTAAAGAGGCTTGGAGTAGTGATGATATCTTTCCTTTAAATAAAATCCCAAGCTCTATTACAATCGTAGGTTCTGGTTTTATTGCTTGTGAGCTAGCAAATGTGTTTGATGCGTTGGGTGTAAAAACAAAACTCTTAGTAAGGAGTGAGAGACTTCTCTCAAATGAAGATGAGGATATATCCAAAGTATTTAAGCAAGAGTTTTCCAAAAAGATTGATATAGAATTTAACACAACAATAAAAGATGCAATATATAATGACTCTTTTTTTGACATAATACTAGAAGATAAGGCTGGTAAAATTAAAAAACATACCTCAGAAGCTCTACTTTATGCAATAGGAAGAGAATCAAATGCAAAAACTTTAAACTTAGAAAATACTCACATTGCCTTAGATAAGAGAGGCTTTATAAAAAGAGATGAGTTTTTCCAAACAGATGCTAAGGGTGTATATGTTGCAGGAGATGCAGCAGGGGAGCACATGTTACAACATGCTGCATCTTTTGAGATAAATCATCTTTATAAATACTTATTTGAAGATAAAAAAGAGCCATTGAAATTTAAATATATGCCACACTCTGTTTTTACAGATCCTGAGATTGCAAGTGTAGGTATAAGTGAGCAAGAAGCAAAAGAGAAAGATTTAGATGCAGTAGTGTCAAAAACAGATTGGTTAACGAGTGCAAAAGCAGAGTCAATGAAGCTAAAATATCCTTTTACAAAATTTATTGTAGATAAAAAAACTTATGAGATACTCGGTTGTCATATGATAGGACCGCAAAGCTCAACGATGATCCATCAAGTTCTTACTGTTATGCATATAGATAATGATATACGGCATCTAAAAGAGATGTTATATATCCATCCGGCACTTAGTGAATCACTCTTACCAGCTGCTATTAATGCTGTTAAAGATATAAGAAAATTGAGTGATAGTTAAAAAAGCTTAGATTGAAGATTAAATCTATCGTAGTAGATATCTATCATCTCTCTTAAAGTCTTATCATCAAGGGGACTTTTTTCTTTTAAACCAAACTTTTGTATATATTCTAAAGGCAAAATAGACTTTTCAGGACTTGGCTCTCTTAGGTAGTCAAACATAGCCTCTTTTATCCTTTTTTCACTACTATATTTAAGTGTGTATTTTTTCATAATAATATGAAATTTAAAATCTTTACCGTGGCAGTCAAAGCAGTTTTTATCAAACTCCGAAGCACCTAGGGTTATGTAAAAAAGAAGAAAAACACTTAAGAGTCTTACCATGATAGAGCTACCTTTGTTCCTTGGTTTTGCTTTGAGACTATGTCTATCTTTATCTTGTATTCATCGGCTATAGACTTTATGATGCTATATCCTATGCCAAAACCACCTTGAGACTTGTCAAATCTTAAATATCTTGTAAAGATGTTTTTAACCTCTTGCTTACTCATACCTTTTCCTTCATCTTCGATGATAAGAGAAGAATACTTTAAGATGATCTTTATAGTTGTGGCTTTGTAGCTATATTTAATTGCATTTGATATGAGGTTATCTATGAGTCTCTGTATCTTTTTTTTATCAGCTTTGAAGTAGACATCTTTTTCTATATCTAAGGTAAAGTCTATCTTTTTTGTATGTGCCATTTCTGTGAAATATTCTACTCTTTGGTGCAGCATCTCTTTTAGATTAAGGTCTATATTTTGAGTAGATGTTCTGTGGTTTAAGAGTATATAGACTAAGTCTTCATAGATATTTGAGATACTTTGTGATGCTATTTTTATGCGTTTTAGTTTTCTTAATGTTTTCTCATCACAATTTGAAGAGTCTATAGTCTCTATATTTGTAAGTATTGCAGTGATGGGTGTGTTTAGCTCATGTGTAGTATCTTTTATAAAGCTATCAAGAAGTTTTATGTTCTCTCTCATAGGTCTTAGGACAAGATTAACAAGAAAAACAGAGGTAACTAAGGTTATTATAATCGTAACAATAGCAATAAATATAAGATTATCTAAAATGTCAAGATGCTTAGACTTTTTTTCTATAATAATGTAAGCAGCGCCAAAATAGTAGGGTGTAAGTGACGAAATAAAATAAGAGTTGGACTCCTTTGTAAAAAAATCATCTTTAAACTTTGTTATATCTATATCTTTGCTTGTGCTAAAGATGAGGTTCTTATCTATATCATAGATGGCACTCTCAAATTCATTAAATCTAGGATATCTATATCTCTCGCTGCTCTTTTCATTTAGCTCGGAGAGCTGTTGTGTTAGAAGAAGAGTATATTTTTTTAAAAGATCTTTTTCACTATGTGCAAACTGTTCTTGTTCGTAGTAGTAATAACTTATAAAAAGAGTGGTAATGAGTAAAAGTGTAGAACTAAGATAGAGTCCAAGCACATAGATGATGCTTTTTTTCTCACCTCTATACAAGCTTATATCCAAGTTTTTTTATGCTAAGTATCCGCTCTTTGCCAAGATATTTACGCAGCTCTTTTATGTATGTTCTTAAGCTCATATAGCTATGTTCTTCATCAAAACTCCAAACATTTTGATAGATATCATCAAAGCTCACGCACTCATTTTTGTGTTTTAGTAGAAGTTTTAAAAGAAGAGACTCTTTATGTTTTAGAGTAATTATTTTATCATCTTTTTTTAGCTCATCGCTGTGTATATTAAACTCTATATTTTGCGTTATTTGCATGATGCTCTCTTGTGTTTTATACACTCTTTTTAAAAGAGCATTGATCCTTAAAAGTAGCTCTTTTAATTCAAATGGTTTTTTAATATAGTCATCAGCACCACTTAAAAATCCTCTTGAGAGATCATCTATACCATTTAGGGAAGTTATAAAGATAGCTGGGGTATTTGTCTTTGTCTCTCTTAATTCTTTTAAAAGTTCAAATCCATTGATATGAGGAACATTGACATCTAAGAGTAAGATATCAAAGTTTGAACTATAGACTTCTTGTAGCGCATCTTCGCCATCATAAACACAAGTAACATCAAAACCTTCATCGCTTAAAAATTCTTTTAAAGTTTGAGATAGGTTTATATCATCTTCAAGATATAAAATCTTCATAAAAGCAGTACCTCCACTGACTACTCAAAAACAATAGCTCTGTCTTGTATTTTCATTATTCTATCACAATAGGGAAGAATTCTATCATCATGAGTAACGGTGATGATGGCAACATTTTGTTCAGATGCTATCTTTTTAAGCATCTTAATTACACTAACTGCTCTTTCACCATCTAACGCTGCTGTTGGCTCATCTGCTAGTATGATCTCTGGGTTGTTTGCTAGTGCTCTTGCGATGGCAACCCTTTGGTTCTGTCCGCCAGAGAGTTGTGATGTCATATTGTGCGCTTTGTCATCAATTTCGAGATATTTAAGTAGCTCCATGGCTTTTATCTGAGCATCTTTTTGACTTACATCGTTTGCCTGAGGCAGTAGTGTTATGTTTTCTAAAACATTTAAAAAAGGGATAAGATAGTGAGATTGAAAGATAAAGCCAATCTTCTCTCTACGTATCTTACGAGTATCTTTAGCCATCCACTTATTCTTATAAACCAAATCTTCCCCGAGCCAAATTTCTCCACTTGTTGGCTCTGTAACACAGCCAATCATCATCAAAAGGGTAGTTTTTCCAGCACCACTAGGAGCTATTAGAGCTACAACTTCTCCCTTTTGTATCTCAAATGAAGCACCCTCTATAACTCTAACTAGATTATCATCTTTGCCAAAGTGTTTTACAAGGTCTTTAACCTTTATAGCACTATGTTTGCTCATATCATCCTCCAATAGCAGCTGCTGGATCAGCACTTATAACTTTATTTACACCAACAAAAGAAGCTAAGATGGAAGCTACTAAAATAACTCCAAACAACGCCCATGCGTCAGGGATTTGCAAGACTACTAACTTTGGAAAGCTATCATAAATGAGATGTGAAAAGATATTTCCAAAAATAAAAGCAAAAATACCTAAGAGTATAGTCTCTTTAACAATCATCTCTATGATAAGAGAGTTTGGTAGTCCCATAAGTTTCATGATGGCTATCTCTTTCATCTTCTCTAGCGTCATGGTGTAGATAATGAGTGCTATGATGATAGTTGATACAACAATTAAAATAACTGTAAAAAGACCTATCTGTACCGCTGACTTCTCAATTAGGTTTTTTATTAAAATATCAGTTTGCCCCTTTGCTGTATAAACACTCTTATGTTGCCACTTTCTAATCTCTTGGGCCACTTCATCTATCTCAAAACCCTCTTTTACCTTAGCAACGATAGTGTTGACCATATTAGATTCAGTATTTTCTACCCCTCTTGCAACATTGTTTTGTATCTCTTTGTTTGAGTATAAAAATTGCAACTCTTGAGCATCTTTTAGACTGAGATAAACCAAAGGGTCTCCATTGTTTGAGACTGTTTTTGTTGTTATTCCAACAACCCTATAAAAATTTCTTCCAAGTTTTATTCTCTCATCTAGCTTAAAGCCTGTTGTATCTGTTACAACAATCTCATAGTGGTCATTTTTAAGTTCACGCCCAGCTATCAATCTATCTGGGTTTATTGGATTAAATGTTCCATGGATATCAAAACCTACAGCAAAAACTCTAACAGGTTTACTAGCACTTGGGAGTTGAATATTTTGAAAAGTCATAGCTTCACTTCTCTCTATGCCATTCATAACATAGATGATATCTTTAAGGTCTTCATGAACTCTTGAAGACTCAGCAAATGGTCCTAAAGTGTTCTCTTGAACTATCCATAAGTCTGCATCTATATCATTTAGTAAAATCTCAGCTTCAACTATCATCCCGCGATAAACACCAATCATAATAAGAACAATTCCAAGGAGCATACCAACACCCATAGCAGTTGCTATAAACTTACCAAGGGTGTGTTTTATATCTCTTGCAGCTAAATTAATCATCTAAATATCTTCATACCATCGCTAAGTGGTTTATTTGAACTTTTATGTATGATTAGTTCTGTATCCCTATTAATACCATCAGATACAGCAACCTCATCATCATTTTGTGCCAAAATAGTTATAGGTGTAAAATAAGCTCTATCATCTTTTACTACCCAAACACCTTTTTTAGACTCTTTTGTGCGGATGAGAGTGATGGGAATTTTTAAGACATTTTCATGCTTTGTGGTTTTTATATTTACTTCTGCTTGTTCATTTATGTAAAACTTACTTGGAGTAACTTTGAACGCTACTGCTATCTCTCTCTCAAGTGTTACAGCATTACTAATAGCTACAACTCTTTTAACAACTCCTTGAAGTTTTTTATCTTTTTGAGATCTTAACACTATGGACGCATCTTGACCTAGTTTTACACTATGGGCAAGTCTCTCATCTACGTTTACAACAACCCAGAGTGTTTTAGGATCAACTATCTTAAAGATTGGAGTTGATGGTAGAACATATTGTGCTAACTCTGCATCTTTTGAGATTATATATCCATCAGAGGGAGCGTAAATTTTGAGTCTTTTTAGCTTTTCTTGCGAGGCTTCTATTGTTTTACCTAATCTTTGAATCTCAAGTTTAGCAGATGCAATCTTTGCTTTTGCCGCATCTATTTGTGCATCCATGTTTTGTAAGTCACTCTCAGCCTTGTCAAACTCTGCTTGAGTAGCATATCTATCTTCTAGTAGTTTTTTGTAGCGACTATAAGTTACTAATAGAAGTGATCTTTGGGCTTCTAGGCTCTCAAGATTACTCTTGGTGGTACGAACTTCATGTCTAGCTTTTTTAAGTGCTACTCTTTGTTCATCTAAGAGCATAGGCAGATCTACAGGGTCTATATTTAGGAGCAAATCCCCTTTTTTTATCCATTCTCCTTCATCATAATAGATGTTTTGTATCTTTCCACCACTCTGTGCTGTAATTGTATAGATGTTTTTTGCATCTACATTTCCAATCCCTCTGATACTTACAAACAGATCCCCATAAACAGGCTTTATCGTACTAAAAGTTGATTTTTCTACATATACCTTGTTGTAAAAAACAAAAACCCCTAGAGCAATAATTAATGCACCTATACTATATTTTATCCATGTCTTCATTGTATGATTCCTTGTAAGTAGTCTAGTCTGTTGATAATGTTATTTATACTAAATTTGGCTTCTAAGAGTCCTAAGTTAGCAAACAGATAAGTTGAAGATGCATCAAGAACTTCTATATAAGTTGAGAGTCCTTCTTTATATCTAGCCTCAACAATATCTTTAGTAGCTTGTGAAGACTCTAGCAGGGCCTCTTTGGCTTTTACTGTATGTTTGAACTTTTTTAAGTCAATTATAAGCCGTTGCATCTCATCTTCAAGAAGTAATTTTTTAGAGTTATAAGCCTCTTTTGACTCATCTTTTGCTATGCGTTTTTGCTGGACTTCTGCACTTACTCTTCCACCACTATAGATAGGGATGTTGATAGATATGCCTACTTGTGAGGTGTCATATTCGTTTAGAGTATCTTGATGTGTATATGATGCTATAGCATCTATGGAGCCATAGTGCCCGGCTTTTGAAGCTTTATACAAAAACTCATCTCTATATACCTGTTGCTCTTTGCTCTTTGCTTCATAGTTATTTGCTAGGATACTCTCAAGAAGAACTTCAGAGTCTTCTATAGTACTATTATTTAATATACTACTATCTTCAAATTTGGTGTGCGAATCTATTTTTTCTCCCATATATAAAGAGAGAGTTGAGAGAGCTTTGTCAAGTTCAGACTCAGTCTGGGCAAGACTATCTTCTGCTATATACATCGCACTAAGAAGGCTTAGGGCATCGGCCTCAGTTTTTAAACCCTCTTTTACAAAGGCTTTTGCTTGATTGTAGAGCTCTTCTTTTGTTTGGAGATCTTTTTTTCTTACCTCAAGTGCTTTTGTTTGAAGAAGTACAATGTTGTACTGAATCTTTACACTATAAGCCAGAAGGGCTTTTTGGTCACCTAAGTACAAAGATGCTATCTCTTTATCCTTTTTAGAAGCGTTAATATTAGATGTGGTTTTAGAAAAATCATAGATTTTTTGATTGAGTTCTACACCAGCTTGCCAGCTATCATCTTCTATAGTGTTGAAGTGTCCACTTTGTGGCATCACAAAAGTATTGATGGGATTATATTGTGCATTTGCATCTATTTGAGGCAGATAATCAGCTTTTGCAATTCCGACAGCAGCATCAGCTCTATTGACGCTAAGAGATAGCTTTTTGATATCAGGATGATTTTTAAGCGTTTTATCTATACACTCTTGCTGTGTTAAGATATTTGCTTGGAGTATTAAGCCAAAAAGGCATATATGTAAAAACAAAAATTTCATTATAGTAAAATCCTCTCTTTAAAAACACAAGATTTGTATTTTGTATCTTACAAAGTACTTGTGAAGTTATTGTGAACTTAGTTTTTTTCTCTTGCTTTGTTCTTTAACTCTCTATATTGATATTCGCATTTAGATATTTTAGTATAGATTAACTTATGTATGCATTCCATCTAAAAAGAGGGACCCAAAGAGCTAGCTAAAGGATTTCAGTAATTTAAAAACATAGAATATTTATAGTATAATCTTGCTATGTTAATTGAGCAGGAGAGTGTTTTGTTAGACAAAAAGAAGTTAAAAAAAGAGCAGATAATACAGTGCGCACTAGAGTTATTTGCCTCAAGAGGATTTTACAGTACTACTATACCTGATATTGCTAAATCTCTTAAGATGAGCGTTGGTAACATGTATAACTATTTTAAATCTAAAGATATATTAGCGAGTGAAATCATAAAGTACATCTCTATATATTTAGGAGAAAAACTAAAAGAGATAAATGAAGAGGATATATCTACTAAAGAAAAAACAAGAAAAATAGTAGAGATGTATTTTAAAACTGCCTCGCTAAAACCTGAGATGATAGACTATTTTTTAAGGATATACCTATCTAATCGTGAAGTTTTTAAAGATAGTTGTGAGGGCATGCTCTGTGTAAATGAGTTTGTTACAGAGATTATGATCTACTTTGAAGAGGGTGTTAAGTGTGGAGATTTAAGAGAACAAGACTTCTTTAGTGCTTTTGGACTTTTTATGGGTTATTTGGGTGGTATGGTTTTTTTAAAAGGCGAAAATATTTTGCCAAAAGATTTAAATGACTATGTAGAGGACATAACATTTAATATATACAAAGCCCTCAGCGCTGAGTAGATTATGAAAAAAAAGATGAGAATTTTATGGCTTAGTGCCATCTCTTGCAATGGTAATACTCACTCATTTTTAAACTATCCATATATGGAAACATTCTTAGATGACTTTGAATTTATTTATCATCCAGTTATAGATTCTAAGTATCTGCTACAAGATATAGTCTCAAAACTTATTTCATGTGATATCCTGCTTATAGAGGGTGCGATATCAAGGGAGTTTAAAAGAGCGGATGTATCGATTGTAGATATAATTGAAAAATACTCTAAGATAGTGCAAAAAATAGTTACCGTTGGTACATGCGCAACTTTTGGGGGTATTTTTAGAGAGAGTGGTTATAAAAACACTTCAGGACTACATTTTGACCAAGAAAAGCAGATAGAAAACTTTAAATATTTGTTAGATAAAACGATTTCAATATCGGGTTGTCCTATTCATCCAGAAGTTTTGGTAAATACTCTCTATGCTATTAAAAAGAGCACTACATTAAGGCTTGATGGCTTTTTAAGACCAAAAGCATTTTATGCTTATACTGTTCATAATGGTTGTACAAGAAACGAATATTTTGAGTATAAAGTAGATAATCACAAATTTGGAGAGCTTGAGGGATGTATGTATTATGAGCATGGCTGTCAAGCGCCTTTTACACATGGGAGTTGCAATAAGATACTTTGGAATGAGGTAAATTCAAAAACTAGAGCAGGGCTTCCTTGTATGGGTTGTACTGAACCTAGCTTTCCAAGGCAAAACCTCTTTAGTACGAAAAAAAATATGTCCATTCCTGAGAACCTGCCTGTTGGTGTTAGCAAAAGAGCTTATCTTACTCTTGCTGGAATCACAAAAGCGTTTAAAATTGACAGATTAGAGAAGAAGTTGTTTGATGATTAAATTGATAGAAAAAATAGAGGGCGAAGCAAAGCTCAACTTTAATTTTAAAGATGACAAGATTGATTTTGTGGATGTTGAGTTTATGTCAACAAGAAATATTGAAAATATCTTAAGAGACAAAAGAGCTTTTGACGCACTTGTGATAAATCCAAGGGTCTGTGGCATCTGTGGTCATGCACATCTTATAGCTACAGTTGAGGCACTAGAGAGTTGCTATAACAATCTACAGCTCTCAAATAAAGCAAAAGCCATAAGAGAGCTAACTCTTAATTTTGAGCTTATTCAAAACCATTTTAAGTGGTTTTATCTAACAATGTTGCCTTTTTTTGGGCATAAACAACAGATATTAAAAGCAACATATCCGACGCAACTTATGGGCAAAGCTATAGCAGCTTTAGGTGGACAATATCCTCATACTTCTTATGCAGTTGTTGGTGGAGTAGTTTGTGAAATCACTCAAATGGACATTATAAAAATAGAGAGTTATATAACTCAAACACTTAAGTTTGTAGAGGATAACTTGGTAAAAGTAGATAGTAAAACACTCTTAGCATGTAAAGATGCAGATGCACTTTTAGATTTTTCTGGAGATTTACCAGAAATATTAATAGAGATAAAAAAAAGAGATATGCTAAATCATGCAAAGAGTTATGATAGGTTTATAGCTTTTGGGGAAAATAGTTTTTTTAAAAAAGGCAAGTCGCTAAAGGCAAGAGTAAGTCACAGTATTTCACTAAAAGATGTAAAAGAGTCTGAAGTGCCATCATCATTTGCTAAAAATGTAAGCTATAAAGACAAGTACTATGAAGTAGGACCACTTGCCCGTGCTATGGTAAATAAAACAACTCTTGTAGTAGATGCTCATAAAAAGTATGGTGATAGTCTCTTTAGTAGAATCTTAGCAAGAGTTTTTGAGATATTAGAGCTTTTAAATCATTCAAAAAAACTGATAGATAAGATAGATTTGGATGAGCCTTCATATATTGAGCCAGAGTTTGACATCTCAAAACTTACCTCCAGTGGTTACTCTGCTGTTGAGGCAGCACGCGGAACTCTGATTCATAAAGTTGAGTTGGAAGAGGGTATTATAAAAAATTATGAGATTATTACTCCAACACAGTGGAATTTAAGTGGTGGAACAAGAGAAAAACCAGGAGTTTCGCAAAAAGCAATGGTTGGACTAAGTGATATAAAAACTGCAGAACTTGTTTTTAAATCATTTGACGTTTGTTCGGTCTGCACTACACATTAATAATTTAAAATTATACAATCTACACTAAATTTGACTTTATTATATAAATAATAGTTATATACATCTTTTTAATTTTAGATTAAGTTTTTTTTGTATACTATTACTGAATGAGTATTCATTCTTAGGATAATATTAAATTATGGGGAGCATGTTATGGAGAGTAATAGTTTGTTTAACAAGTTGTCTTCTAGATTAGAAGAGTTGTCAAATCTACCAAAACTAGATGAGGAAGTTTCAATCTCAAAATTGGTTGAAGAGAAAGGTTTTTCAAGAAGAGAGTTTATGACTTGGGCAGGAGCCATGACATCAATGCTGATGTTGCCTGCTAGTTTTACTCCTCTTGTTGCAAAGGCAGCAGAGTTAGCTGATAGGCTTCCCTTAGTTTGGTTACATATGGCAGAGTGTACAGGATGTAGTGAATCTTTGCTTAGAACTGCTACACCGAGTATAGATAGTCTGATATTTGATTATATTTCACTTGAGTATCATGAGACACTTATGGCAGCAGCTGGTTGGCAGGCTGAGGAAAATCTCGAACATGCTATTGAAAAATATAAGGGTAGATATATCTTAATGGTCGAAGGTGGTATCCCCCATGGGCAGAGTGATTACTTTTTAACAATCGGTGCTCATGGTAAAACAGGAGAGCAGAGTGCAAAAGATGCATCTCAAAATGCTGCTGCGATTTTTGCTATTGGTACATGTTCATCCTTTGGTGGCGTCCAAGCTGCAGCTCCAAATCCTACAAATGCAACAGCACTTAGTAATGTAACAAACAGACCAGTTATAAATGTTCCAGGTTGTCCTCCTAGTGAGAGCAATATTGTAGGAACGCTATTTCACTTTATTTTATATGGAACTCTTCCAGCACTTGATGTTTACAACAGACCAAAATGGGCTTATGGACTTAGAATCCATGATGCTTGTGAGAGGAGAGGTAGATTTGATGCAGGTGAGTTTGTAGAAGAGTTTGGTGATGAGGGCGCAAAAAATGGTTTTTGTCTTTATAAAGTAGGATGTAAAGGACCTTATACCTTTAACAACTGCTCAAAACAAAAATTTAATCAAGGTACATCTTGGCCAATTCAAGCAGGACATGGCTGTATGGGATGCAGTGAACCTGATTTTTGGGATAAAATGGGAATAGTTCATGAACCACTAGGTGATAGACTCTATCATACAACCTTTGGAGGACTCGGTGCTGATGCAACAGCGGATAAGATAGGTGTTGGAATTTTAACTGTAACTGCAATTGGAATAGCGGCGCATGCCGCCATATCATTAGTTAAAAAACCTAAAGAATAGAGGAGTATAGATATGTCAAAAAGAGTAATAGTAGACCCGATAACAAGAATAGAGGGACATTTAAGAGCTGAAGTAATAGTAGGAGATGATGGGGTTGTTCAAGATGCTTTTGTATCGTCAACTCTATGGAGAGGTTTAGAGGTTATAGCCAAAGGAAGAGACCCCAGAAATATACCACTAATGATGCAGAGAATCTGTGGTGTTTGTACCTACTCACACTATCTAATAAGTACTGTTGCAGTGGAGGACGCATTGGATATTAAAATACCATATAATGCAGAACTTGTAAGAACACTTATGCTTGCTGCTCTATTTATGCATGACCACGTTGTTCACTTTTATCATCTCCATGGTGTTGATTGGGTAGATATAGTCTCCGCACTATCGGCTGATGAGGCAAAAGCTAGTAAGTTAGCATTTAAATATACACCAAATCCTATAGGAACAGGTGAGAATGAGCTGAAAAAGGTGAAAGAAAAAATAGCAAAATTTGCTAAAAATCCTCAAGGACTTGGGCCTTTTGCTAATGCATATTGGGGTCATAAAACCTTTAGACTCTCTCCTGAGCAAAACCTTATAGCACTCTCTCACTATTTAAAAGCGCTTGAGGTTCAAAGAACTGTAGCACAAATGATGGCGATATTTGGAGGTAAACAACCACATCCTCAAAGTTTAGCAGTTGGTGGTGTTACCTGTGTTATGGATCTTTTAAATCCAGCTAGAATGGGAGAGTATCTTGTTAAGTTTCAAGATGTTGCTGAATTTATAAATAATGCTTATTACGCAGATATTGTAATGGCAGCCCAGATGTATAAAACAGAGCCATCAGTTATGAAACCTATGGGTGTTAAAAACTTTTTAGCTCATAGAGAGTTTATGGTAGGAAGGAATGAGTATCTTTTTGAGAGTGGCATCATTAAAAACGGAGATTTGAGTAAAGTCTTTGAAATCGATGAAGATAAAATAACAGAAGAAGCTACGCATGCTTGGTACAAAGATGAAGAACCACAGCATCCTTATGATGGGACAAACAATCCTAAATATACAGGTTTTGTAGATGGGCAAAGCGTTGGACCTGATGGTAAGATGGTAGCTTCAAAAAATATTAATGAAAAAGAGAAATATAGCTGGATAAAATCACCTAGATATGATGGCGAACCTATGGAAGTTGGACCTCTTGCTTGTATCTTAGTTGCTTATGCAAAAGGTAACAAAAGAGTAGAGAGTGTTGTAAATGGATTTTTAGAGCAGACAGGACTACCTGCTAGTGCTCTGTTTTCAACTCTAGGAAGAACAGCTGGGCGAATGCTACAAACTAAACTTATAGCTGATAACGCATTGGTTGCTTTTAATAATCTTATAGAAAACCTAAAAGTTGATCAAGAGACTTGTGCAACTTATACGATTGATAAAAACAAAGAGTATAAAGGAAGAGGTCTAGGTGATGTGCCTCGTGGAATGCTTAGTCACTGGATTAGAATTAAAAACGGAGTTGTTGAGAACTATCAAACAGTTGTTCCATCTACTTGGAATGCTGGGCCTATGGACGCTAAAGGTTCAAAAGGACCATATGAAGCTGACTTAATCGGTCTAAAGATAGAAGATTTGACACAACCAATAGAGATAATTAGAATCATCCACTCATATGATCCATGTATAGCATGTGCTGTTCATGTAATGGATACTAAAGGCAAAGTGCTAAGTGAGTATAAAGTTGATCCGCTTTATGGCGGATGTACGGTTTAAGGGGGCTATTATGCAAGGTGTTACTACATTAGAGCAAAGCTCTTTAAAAAACAGTGATGAAAAAATCCAACGTGAGCTTGAATTTACTTCTTTTTATAGATGGCATCACTGGATTAGAGTGTTAAGTATAATCATACTAACCGTAACAGGATTTTATATCTCTGTTCCTTTTATAGTGCCAGCTGTAAATGCCCAGCCGACAAATTTTTTAAATGCAGATTTAAGAGGTATACATGAAATTTTTGGATTTATTATGATATCTATGTTTATAGGAAAAACATACTACTTCTTTTTTTCTGTTAAAGATAAGGTTGAGATAAATTCTTTTAAAGATCTTTTTAGTCTTAAAAATTGGCTTAATCAGGTAGGATATTATCTCCTCTTAACAAAACATCCAAAGCTAAGTGGAGCCTATAATGTTATACAGCTAATGGCTTATGTAGTCTTTTATGTTGCAATAAGTGGTCTAATTCTAACAGGACTTATCCTCTATGTTCACAGCTTTCATGGTGGAATAGGTGCAATACTCTATGACTCAATGAGAGTTATCGAAGCTATGATTGGTGGATTAGCGGCGGTTAGAGAGCTTCATCATATACTTATGTGGGGAGTTATTATCTTTGTAGTTGGGCATGTTTATATGGTAGTCTTTAACGCTGTCTATGGCAAAGAGGGAACAGTTGACTCTATATTTAGCGGATATAGATGGAAAAGAAAACACTAATACAGAGGAATAGCTTTTGAAAATTTTAATTCTTGGTATTGGAAATATTCTGTTTGGAGATGAGGGGATTGGTCCTCATCTTGCAAATCTACTAGATGAAAAATATGAGTTTATATCTGATGAGCATACCGTAGATATCCTAGATGGTGGTACTTTAGCACAAAGATTGATTCCTATTATTACAGAGTATGAGAGTGTTTTACTTATAGACTGTGTAAAAGTAGTTGATGGAAAAGTTGGAGATGTTTATAGCTTTGATTTTAGCGATGTCCCTGAGTTTATCACATGGAATGGAAGTGCTCATGAGGTAGAGATGCTACAAACTCTCCAGATGATTGAGATGCTAGGAGATTTGCCATCTACAAAAATAGTAGGAGTAATTCCCTTTGTCATAGGTGAAAACAGTACTTTTACAATGACTGATGAAGTTTTAAAAGCTGCTAATATAATGCAGAGAGTTATTATAAAATATATAGAAGATTTTGGAATCAAAGTTGTGGTAAAAAAAAGCATAACTTTAGAAGAGGTCTCTAAATATACATATTTAAAAGGCGCTTTATGATATTGGAATTTTCATTTAACTATCTCTCATCATCTCTAATTTATGAGAAGATAATCACAAGAACTCTAAAAGAGTTTTTACTAGAATCAAAAATCATAAGAGATGGCGATAAACTCTTTTTATATGTAAAATCAGAAGATATCGATGAGCTAGAGAGTTTTGCAAATAGACTCTCAACAGAGTTGCCTCACTCTATTTTTCTACATGAGACTGATGTAAGAGTTGTTGATGAGATGCCAGAGAGTAGTTTCATTTTGCAAAAAACACCAAAGCTAGATATGGCGTTTTGTCCAAAGTGTTTAACTAAAGTTATGGACGAAGCAGATAAAAACTACTACAATATATTTCATGAGTGTGAAGTTTGTGGATACGGAGTTTCGGGTAAGATGAGAAGTTATAAAGATGACTTTGCAACCCTTGCTAAAGCTATAAGTGACGGACAGGTGGCTAGCCTAGATACATTTAATGGTAGATATTATGTTGGTAAAGTAGGAAACAAATGTAGCAATACTGATTTTGATATTGTTTGTTATGATTTAGTATCAGTTTTAAACTATACAAACGCTAGCAATAGTGAAGTAGTAGCTCTAGGAGCTATAGAGAAACCTCTTATAAGATTAAAAACAAACATGAAGTTTAAGATGGATTTTGAGGAAGTAGATAAAGAGCTTATTCGTTTTAAACTCCCTGATGATTTTGTTTTGCATCTACTCCTTGGTGAACTAAACAAGCTTGGCATCAGTATGATTTTTATAACAAAAGAGAGTATTGCTTTTGATGTGAAGTTTGATTTGATAATGCGCGAAAAAGAGCTAGAACCTATAGAGATTGTTGTAGGTGATAACCATATCGCAATTGTAAAGGGGCAAAAAGGTCTGCCATATGAAAATCTAAGCCATAAAGATGACCTTATCAAGCATGTTGGCGCTTTTTTCTCAGTTGTAAAAGAGCACTCTTTGCTTGATGGAACTGTTGCTGGGGTTAATATCTCCAAAGATTATCATAATAATATTATGGTCTATTCTAAAAAGTTTGGAGTTATTGAGTATCTCTCATTTAAATTTAACTTTGGCTCGATTAAAGAGGTGTTTGACTCTATAGTAGCTTTTGATGAAGCTGGAGCAAAACTAGTAGAGAACTTTAAAAATAAATTTCCTGAGCATTACGAAGAGATATCTAAGATAGAGTTTGATGAAGAGGAGTTTAATGTTTATAAACTTTGGGGGATTGTCTCTATAGTGCTAGGATATTCAAAAGATAAAGATTTAATGAAATCAGCTGAAATAATAGAGCAAAATGCAGCTCTTTTTTTAGGTACAAAAGGCCCAAGAATAGACTATAAACTAAAAAGACAAAATTCTAAAGTTTACTTAGAACCACTTATGACCATAAGAACTGCTATGAGTTTTAAACTAGCAGATGTAGATAGACTTACACTTTGTTATGGGGTAGTTGAGAGTTTTGTTGAGTTTATCTCCTCACAATTTGATGATATAAAAGAGGAGATGAAAACAGATGCAGTAGTTGCTACTGGAATGCTTTTAGAAAATAGACATCTCTTTAGCAAACTTAGTAAAGAGGTCTCAGTAAATCACAATCTCTACTTCAACAAAGAGTTGCCAATAGATGGTAGAAATATTTTATATGGTGCAAATGAGCTACTTTGAGAAGAGTCAGTTATAGTATAAAAGGACAGGTTCAAGGCGTTGGATTTCGCCCTTTTGTATATAAAAAAGCACTAGAATTTTCCCTTGTGGGCTTTGTCAAAAATGACACAAGTGGAGTCAAACTTGAAATGCAAGGCAGGGATGAAGATATAAAACTCTTTGAAGATTCACTCTACTCTAAGCTTCCGCCACTTGCAAGAATTGATGATGTACAAATAACAGAGATAAAGTTAGTTCAAGAAGATAAGTTCAAAATTATACAAAGTGATAAAGGGCTTAGTGGTTCAAAAACAGCGCTTATTCCCACAGATGTTGCTATATGTCATAAGTGTTTAGCAGATATAAAAAGGAGTAAAAAATTTCACAACTACTTTGGCACTAACTGCACAAACTGCGGTCCAAGATATAGCATCATAAAAACAGTCCCTTATGATAGAAAAAACACCTCAATGCAGAAGTTTGAGATGTGCAGCTCATGTGAAGATGAGTACAAAAATCCTAAGATGAGAAGGTACCACGCACAGCCAATCTCATGTAATGAGTGTGGACCTATTTTGTCTCTTTTTAGGGGCGAGACAAGAGTAGATGAAAAAGATATAATCAAAAAAGTCGCATCTCTAATAGAGAGCGCAGAGATTGTAGCCATAAAAGGCATAGGCGGATTTCATATAGTTTGTGATGCTACAAATGATGAAGTAATTAAAAAATTGAGAGAGTTTAAAAACAGACCTGCAAAACCCTTTGCAATTATGTGCAGAGACTTACAGCAGATAGAGTCACTAGCCAAAGTAAGCGAGAAAGAAGAAGAGCTTTTAGCATCTAAAGAAGCCCCGATTGTAATACTGAAAAAGCTTATAAACAGCAATAATATTTCATCTCTTGTAGCTCCAAAGATAGATAGAATCGGCTGTTTTTTGCCTTATACTGCACTTCATCATCTTCTTTTTATGCATCTTAAAAACCCCATAGTGGCAACAAGTGCAAATCTTGGAGATGAGCCTATCATTATAAGCGCTAAAGATATCTTTAAAAAGCTTCCTTTTGTTGATTTTACACTCGATTTTGATAGAGAGATAATTAGCGGAGTTGATGATAGTTTAGTCCAAGTAGTTGCTGCAAAGATGCAGACTTTAAGGCTCTCAAGAGGCTTCGCACCTAAGGTTATAAAACTTCCATTTAAGAGTGAGAAAAAAATCTTAGCAGTTGGTGCAAATGCAAAAAACTCTGTAGCTTTTGTAATTGGGGATAATATCATCTTATCTCCTCATATCGGGGACTTGGACTCTATGGAGGCATTTGGTTTTTTTGAGCGAACGCTAGAGAGTTTTAAAAGGTTTTACGATTTTGAGCCTGATATTATAGTTCATGATAAACACCCAAATTATGAGACAACAAAGTGGGCAAAAAAACAAAACTGTGAGCTTTTAGAAGTTGGACACCATTTAGCCCACATCTATGCGTGTAAGGCGGAATTTGGACTTAGTGGGGATTATCTTGGATTTAGTTTTGATGGGACTGGTTACGGTGATGATGGAACTCTTTGGGGTGGAGAGATTTTTGTAGGAGATGCTCGCAAATATAGCTTTAAAGGGATTAAGCTTTTAGGTGCAGATAAAGCGATAAAAGAACCAAGAAGAGTTGCTCTTAGTATGCTTTTTGACGAGCTAAGCTTAGAAGAGGTTTTAGAGCTAGAGTTTGATGTTGTTAAATCTTTTGTAGCATCTGAGATAAAGATGCTCCATCAGAGTTATATAAAAAATCTCAATGCACCAAAAACAAGCTCTGTAGCAAGACTCTTTGATGCTATAGCCTCATTTTCAGGACTTACGCAAAGTGTGAGTTATGAGGGTGAGAGTGGACTTTTGTGTGAGAGTCATTATGATAAAAATATAGCAAAATGCTTCGACTATACTATAGCTAACAATGTGATTGATATAAAAATAGTTGAGTATATTTTAAAGGGTAAAATGGATAAAGATGAGCTCAATTCTATGCTTATAAATACACTAGTAAAAATCATCACAGATATTTCAAAGATAGAAAAACTAGAGGTGATTTTAAGTGGCGGTGTGTTTCAAAACAAAACACTCTTAGAGCTTGTGAGTCAAGCGTTAAAGCGAGAGAAAATGAAGTATTACTCTCAGCAAAAAACCGCCATCAATGATGGTGGCATCGCCTTAGGGCAGGCTTATTATGTTTTATCGTATAATAAGAAAATATAAAATTGGACCCTCTGTATAAACTCGATTACGTTTAAGCATTAAATGACGTGACACGCGTCGTCCTGAACTTTGTTCAGGATCTAGCTTAAAAATTGTTTAGAAGACTCAATTTATATTAGATTTATTTTAAAAACATATAATATGAATACCTATTCATAACAATAAATTTGTTCATTCATATCAAGAAAAAAAATTAAGGATTTAAAAATGTGTAAAGATTGCGGTTGCTCAATTGTAGAACATAGTCACTCTCATGACCATAGTGGAGACCACCATCACGAGGGTTCTCATGAACATCAGAGCGCTCATGCTCATCTATATGATAATCCCCAGTTAAACGACCCTAAAACTATCTCTGTAATTACAAAAATTTTAGATAAAAATGATCAAGAAGCAGGACATAATAGAGAGCATTTTAACTCTCATGGTGTTCTTTGTATAAACTTGATGAGTTCTCCAGGAAGTGGAAAAACGGCTCTACTTGAGGCTTTGGTGGATGTAGGCGAGTTTAAATTTGCTGTAATTGAGGGAGACTTAGAGACAAGTAGAGATGCAGATAGATTAAAAGCAAAAGGGATAGAAGCCCATCAGATTCAAACTGGTTCAGCTTGTCATCTAGATGCATTTATGGTTCACAAAGCTCTGCATCATATGGACTTAGATAGTGTAGATGTCTGTTTTATAGAAAATGTTGGGAACCTTGTTTGTCCTGCTAGTTATGATGTTGGGAGTCATTTAAATGTAGTTCTTGTGAGCATCCCAGAGGGTGAAGATAAAATTGCAAAATATCCAGTGATGTTTCGTCAAGCAGACTTGATACTTTTTACTAAAACAGATCTACTTCCGTATTTTGAGTACGATATGCAAAAAGAAAAAGAGATGGCAAGAGCATTAAAACCAAGTGTAGACATACTTGAGGTTAGCATAAAAGATGAAGAGAGTATCAAAAAAGTGGCTTCTTGGATTAAGTTTAAAATGGGGATGAGATAATGTGCCTCTCTATTCCAAGTAAAGTTGTTAAGATAGATAAAGAAAATGAAGTAGCAACAGTTGATACTATGGGCGTACAAAGAGAGGCTTCTTTGTCGCTTATGAGCCAAGAGGATATTAAAATAGGTGACTATGTACTTTTGCATATTGGGTTTGTGATGAACAAAATCGATGAAGCCGAGGCGCTAGATAGTTTGGAAATTTACAAAGAAATCATAGATGCGATGAACGAAGAGGATCGGCAGATGGCGATTTTAGAGGCGGATGAGTGTCCAAATAGAGGAGAGTGAGATGGGGTTAGAGCTAAAAAATCTTTATGATGATTTTAGAGATGGCAACACCATAAAAGCCTATGCAAAAATCATAAAAGAAGATGCCAAAAAACTTAAAAACCAGATAAATATCATGGAAGTTTGTGGTGGACATACGCACACCATCATGAAATACGGACTTCCACAGCTCTTACCATCAAACATCAAGTTTATCCATGGTCCGGGTTGTCCTGTTTGTATCATGCCAAAAGAGCGCATAGATCACGCCTATGTTTTGAGCATGGTAGAAGATGTGATTTTAGTAACTCTAGGCGACATGATAAAAGTCCCAGGAAGCAATGGAAGCCTCCAAGATGCAAGAAGCAGAGGTTCGGATGTTCGTTTTGTCTACTCTCCCTTAGAGTGTCTAAAAATCGCAAATGAAAACCCAACTAAAAAAATCATCTTTTTTGCCATAGGATTTGAAACGACAACTCCAATGACAGCGGCTCTTCTTGATGCGGTTATAAAAAAAGATATAAAAAATATCTTTTTTCACATAAACCATGTAACAGTTCCAGAAGTAATGCGCGAGTTAATCGACTCAAGAGATGAACATGTAGATAGTTACAACAACAAAATAGACGCATTTTTAGGGCCATCTCATGTGAGCGTTATCAGCGGTAGTAAGATATATGAAGAGTTTCCAAGAGATTACAACCGCCTAGTAGTTGTCTCAGGCTTTGAACCAGTTGATGTGATGCAGGCAATTAGCATGATAGTCAAGCAGTTTATAGAGGGCAGATGCGAACTTGAGATTGAGTACAAAAGGTTAGTAACTTATGATGGAAACCTAAAAGCTCAAGAGTTAATAGAGAGATATTTTGACAAAAGAGATCTATTTAAATGGCGTGGTTTAGGCAATATTCCAAAAAGCGGACTAAAACTAAAGCCTGAGTTTAAAGAGTACGATGCAGAGATTATCTACAAAGATATTTTGCCAATAGGCGAGATAGAAGACCACAAACTATGCATCTGCGGAGACATACTAAGAGGAATGGCAAACCCACCAGAATGTACCATTTTTGGAACTGCATGTAAACCAACAAGCCCGATAGGAAGCTGTATGGTAAGCAGCGAGGGTGCTTGTGCAGCTTACTATAAGTATGGGAATTTGAGATGAACAAAACAATAAGCTTAGCTTGTGGAAACGGTGGAGAGGAAAATAATGAACTTATCTCAAAAGTTTTTTATAAAGCTTTTAAAAATGAGATACTAGAAAAAAGTGAAGATGCGGCTATTATTCATAATGGAAAACTTGCGTTTTCTACTGATAGCTTTACGGTCTCGCCTCTCTTTTTTGCAGGAGCGGACATCGGTAAACTTGCTGTTTGTGGGACTTGTAATGATTTAGCTATGATGGGTGCGAAGCCTAAATATCTTACTTGTAGTGTGATTATTGAAGAGGGTTTTGCTACAAGAGAGCTAGATAAAATCGTGCGAAGTATGAAAAAAGAGCTTGAGATTAACGGGGCTATTGTTGTGAGTGGTGACACTAAGGTTGTGCCTCGTGGGAGTGTTGATAAGATTTTTATAAACACTAGCGGAATTGGTGAAGTTATAAAAAAAGGTATCAGTTCTAACAACATAAGCAAGGATGATATCATCATAGTAAACCGTGATATTGGATGCCATGGGGCGGCTATTTTTGTGGCTCGAGAGGGGATTGAGATGACGAGTTCACTCAAGAGTGATTGTGAATCGCTTTATCCTCAAGTAAAAGCTCTTTTGGATGCAAATATAAAAATAACTGCCTTGAGAGATGCCACTAGAGGCGGTGTTAGTGCAGTTTTAAATGAGTGGGCTTCTCAGTCAAATATCTGCATTGAGGTTGAAGAGGAGAGCATTCCTGTAAGCGATGAAGTAAAAGGTATCTGTGAGATGTTAGGCTTTGAAGCTACGGCTTTAGCAAATGAGGGCACTTTTGTTCTTGCTGTAAAAAAGGAAGATGCAGACAAAGCAGTAGAGATATTAAAGGGATTTCCTAGTTGTTTAAAAGCCACGACAATTGGCAAGATAACAGATACTCATTTAAAGAAAGTTATCTTAAAGAGCAGCTGGGGAACTTCAAGATTTTTAGATACTCCAAGTGGCGAACTACTTCCTAGAATCTGTTAAAGAGATGAAAATACTACTCATCGTATCGGCTTTTAACTCTCTTACTCAACGGCTATTTTGTGAGCTTCGAGATATGAATCATACAGTATCCGTGCAGTATGCCATAAGCAGTGAGGCGATGATGCAGAGCGTTGAAGAGTTTGCACCAGATATTGTTTTTTGTCCCTATCTCAAAAAGTATCTCCCAAAAGAGATATTTTTAAAAACTCCGACTTTTATACTTCATCCAGGTATTAGAGGCGATAGAGGTCACAACTCGCTAGACCATGCCATAAGAGAGGAAAAAAAGGAGTGGGGAGTTGTGATTCTTAGAGCAAATGAAGAGCTTGACGGCGGAGATGTTTACGCAGAAGTTAGATTTTTAATGCGTGGCACCTACAAGGCTTCCATCTATAGAAACGAAGTAGCGCGTGCTGCATCAAAGGCTCTAAAAGAGTTACTTGCAAATTTAGCAGACAAAAATTTTAAGCCTACTCCACAGTTAAAATCCCAGATGCATCACTATCTCTCACAACAAGATAGAGCCATAGACTGGGAAAAAGAGACTACTAAAGAGATTATAAAAAAGATATATATGAGTGATAGTTATCCCGGTGTTAAAGATGAGTTTTTAGGCTTAGAGTGCTATCTTTTTGGTGCATGGCAAGAGGAGAGTTTAAGAGGGGAACCAAAAGAGATAATCGCAAAAAGAGATGGTGCAATTTGCGTTGGCACAGTTGATGGCGCACTCTGGATAAGCCATATGCAAGAGGTTGGCAGATTTAAACTTCCATCAACCTACGCCCTAAAAGAGAGGATAAAAGGTGTTAAGGAAATGCGAATACCTCTAATTAGTGAAGTTGGAGATATAACTTTTCATGAGATTAGTTCTAAAGTTATAGGCGATGTCGGATATCTCTACTTTAATTTTCATAATGGTGCGATGCATTCAGAGCAATGCATAAGGCTAAAATATGCGTTTGAGCATCTAAAAGAGAGCTGCAAAGTTATAGTTTTGATGGGTGGGGAGGACTTTTTTAGTAATGGTATTCATCTAAATATTTTGCAAGATTCAAAAAAGCATGGAGAAGATGGTTGGAGCAATATAAATGCTATGAATGATGTAGTAAAGTCCATTCTCTTTGCAGATGAAGTTATAACAATCGCATCTCTACATAGAAATGCAGGAGCGGGTGGAGTCTTTTTGGCACTCTCTTGCGACCATGTAGTAGCACAAGAAGGAGTTGTTTTAAATCCGCACTATAGAACTTTGGGACTTAGTGGGAGCGAATATCACACTTTCTCACTAGCAAGAAGAGTTGGCGAGGAAAAAGCAGGGGAACTTTTAAATGAGTGTCTGCCCATCAGTGCAAACAGAGCACTTAAGATAGGAGTGATAGATAAAGTTTTTGAATATAATGATTATTTCAAATCTTTAAACGAATTTGCTCAAAAACTATGCGAAGATGAAGATGTTTATAGTGATTTTTTATATGAAAAAGAGGATTATATATCCCAAAACAGCTCCCAAATTGAGCAAAAAAAAGAAGAAGAGTTAAGAGTTATGTATAGAGAGTTTTGGGAAGAAGATAGCTCTTTTCATAAACTAAGATATGATTTTGTATATAAAGTGTGTTCTCTACAAACACCAGAAAGACTTAAGAGACACAAGTGCCGAGGGAAAGTTAGCAAAGATAGCGGAATTACTTCCGATATCGTGATAAAACATTAAAATCGCACAAGTGCGATGGGCCTCCTGCCGAAGGAAACCAAGCGTTAGCGTAGATAGCGGAATTACTTCCGATATCGTGATAAAACATTAAAATCGCACAAGTGCGATGGGCCTCCTGCCGAAGGAAACCAAGCGTTAGCGTAGATAGCGGAATTACTTCCGATATCGTGATAAAATAAATAAAGGATTCACTTTATTTTATAAAATAAAATCAAGGAATACAGATGCATGAATATAGTATAGTCCAGTCTCTTTTAGATTCTTGCGAAGAGAATGCAATAAAAAACAATGCGAAAAAGGTGATTAAAGTTGTTATCAAGATAGGTGTGATGAGCGGAGTCGAACCTGAACTTTTAAGAAGTGCGTTTGAGATATTTAAAGAAAAAACACTCTGCGAAGAGGCGGAATTTGTTATAAATATTCAGCAAATTATTGTTAAATGTAATAATTGTCTAAAGGAGTCAGTTTTAGTGGGTATAGAATATTTTTGTCCTACATGCAACAGCGTTGATCTTGATATTCTTGATGGAGAGGATATGTATCTGATGCAGTTAGAGCTTGAGTAGATATAAATATGATTGGTTAATAAAATAATAGACTTTTACTTTTTTTCACATATTTCTTAAAAAAACAAATATAACTTTTATGAATAATTAAATATTTAAATTGTATCATGCAGTAAAGGTTATTTTAATTTTACTGTTTAAGGGGTGTTAAATGAGTGAGAGGAAAATTACGATAGATCCGCTGACAAGGATAGAGGGGCATCTTAAATTTGAGACAATAATTAAAGATGGGGTTGTTACAGATGCTAAGTGTTCTGCGGAGATGTATAGAGGAATCGAAAAGGCACTCATAGGTTATGATGCCAGAGTTGCACAACAAGTTACCCAAAGAGTTTGTGGTGTTTGTCCCTATGCACACGCTGAAGCAGCCTCTCTTGCCCTTGAGGATGCTATGGGAATAAAACCAAATCATAATGGACAGCTACTAAGAAATATGATTGTCGGCGCTTATCAGCTTCAAGACCATCTATTGCACTTTTATATTTTAAGCGCGTTAGATTTTATCGATATAACTGCGGTGTTGAAATATGAGGGAGACGATGATAGCATCTTAAGTGTAAAAAAATGGGTTCAAAACGAATTAAAAAGTAATAAAATATTTCCCGCAGCTCCTTTCTTACCTCGCTATGAAGCAATGTACGCAAAAGGAAATAACACCAATTTTACGGCAATCAAAAACTACTTAGAAGCTATTAGAGTTATGGCTGATTTGACAAAAGCTGTTGCAATCTTTGGAGCAAAAGCACCACATCCTGTAACACTCGAAGCTGGTGGAGTAACAACTATTCCTACTATAGGAAAACTTGCAAAGTATAGATCTTTGATAATAAGTGCCAGAAAATTTATAAAAGATAACTACCTAAACGATATTATAGCCGTAGCAAAAGAGTTTCCTGAGTATTTTAAAATAGGGGCAGGATATGGAGATTACCTCTCATTTGAATATCTGCCCGATGAAAATGGAGAAAATCATCTTTTTGTAGGTGGCTCAACAATAGATGGCAAGTATGAAGAACTTGATTTGAAAAATATCTTTGAAGACCACAAATACTCCTACTACAAATCCAAACCTGACTCTAATGTAAGACCTCTCGATTCTACAATATTAACACCTATAGATTATGAAGAGTTTAAAGAAGAACAGAAAAAAGAGGGCGGAAAATATAGTTGGTCAAGGGCGCCTCGTTACAAAGGTAAAATTATGGAAGTGGGCCCGGTTGCAAGAGTTATAAATACTTATAAAAGCGGTAAAAACAAAAAGCTAAATACTCTTGTGGATTCTATAAATAAAAAATTAGGGCTTACTTTTAAAGAGTATAATTCTGTTTTGGGAAGACATCTTTGCAGGGCTATTATGGCAGCTACTATAATTGATAAAATTTTAGAAGATACAGACAAAGTTATTCCTGATGAACTTGCATTTGTTGAGAGAGATGTTCCAAAAAATGCGGTTGGATTTGGACTTACTGAGGCAACAAGAGGAGCTTTAGCACACTGGATAGAGACGGATGAGAAAGGTCTTATAAAAAACTACGACATGATTGTACCTACTACTTGGAATATATCGCCAAAAGACGCAAGTGGAGCTCTTGGTGCTGTAGAGAAGATGCTAATGGATACGAAAATCAAAGACCCAGACAATCCTATAGAGTTGGCAAGAATAGTAAGATCTACAGATCCATGTCTTGCATGTTCGGTTCATTAAGGAGACAAAATGGCTACTTTAACAAGAAGAGATGCAATAAAGCAGATGTTAAAAGTAATAGCTGCCGTTGGAGCAGCAAACTTTTTCACACTTGAAGACCTCATGGCTATGGAAAAAGGAAAGATGATAAAGCCAAATATAATTTGGTTACATGGCTCTTCATGCTCTGGCTGTTCGACCTCATTTTTAAATATTGAAGATGTATCTGTGCTTGATATTTTAACTAAATACACAAACATTATCTACCATCCCGACATCTCTTTAGCAACTGGAAAACAAGTTACAGATATACTAAATAAAGCTTCTACAGAGCTAAAGGACAATTATCTTTTAGTAGTAGAGGGTTCTATTCCTGTTGCAATGCCTCATGCTTGTATGATGGGCGATAGACCTATTATGGATTGGATGCAACAGATGAGTGCTAGTGCTTCTGCTTGCGTTGCAGGTGGAACATGTGCTGCCTTTGGAGGAATCACTGGAATGCAAGGAATGGATGCAGGTGTTATGTCCATAGGTAAATTTACAAAACATAAAAAAATAAACAAACCTATAGTATCTTTGCCAAATTGTCCTATGAAGCCTGAGCATCTAGTTTATGTAATTTTTCATTATGCAAAATTTCAAACTATTCCAGAACTTGATGCAGAGGGAAGACCGCTTAGATTTTTCTCTCAAACTGTTCATGAGAGATGCATATACTACTCTGAATTTCAAGAGAAAAACTATGCAAAAAAAATTGGTGATGCAGGCTGTCTGCTTAAGCTTGGTTGTCAAGGCCCCGTTACAAAAAATGATTGTATGACGATAGGACACAATAACAACACAAATACATGCATAAAAGCTGGTCATCCCTGTATAGGATGCGCAAGTGAGCACTTTCCAAGGCAGATTATGCTTCACTCTTTTAAGGATAAAAGGGCTATATCAAAGTTTAGACATTTTAAGTTTAAAGGGTAAATCATGCAAAAGAGAAGATTTTTTGAAACCATCTTGTTTAAACTCTCTTTTCCTCTTGTTTTTAGCGTTGCAGCTATTTCCATTATCTCTATAACACTCAATTATTACCTTCAAAAAGAAAAACTTGAGGAGATGATAAAGGATAAAGGGTTTGCTATTTCACATAACTACACTGTCTCTTCAAAAGATTCTCTTGCGCAGGGTCAGCGTAAAACATTTCAAGCTGCAATGGATAACATAGCACTCCTAGAAGGTGTAAAAGAGACTGTTTTATATGCATCATCTGGACTCATGAATTACAAATCGAATGAGGTGACAGTCGGAAAACCATTTGTTCACACAGATGATGGTTTTTACAATCCAAACAAAAAAATTTATGAACAAACAAATGGAAGGTATCTTCGAACAGATTGGAGTGATAAACCCCTTGAAGAGTCGGCTGGATTTCATGGAAGCACCTTGATGGATAAAGAGAAAAAATGTAGCAGTTGCCACTTTGAAATAGATAGAGATTTAGAGTTTATAAATAACAGAGCCTATAAGATAGATGAAGCAGATGATACCTCTACTTTTTATGAAAAAATTATAGCTGAAAAAGGTTGTATTGCTTGCCATACAAACTGGAAAGAGGGCGATGTATCAGGCTATCTTGGAGTAAGTATCTCAAATAAAAAAATGAGAGATCAAGTTAAAGATAACATGTGGAACTTTACGCTTACACTAGTTACGATTGCATTTATAATCATAGTTATAGCCCTTATCGTCTCTTTAAAGTTTAAAAGTAAACTGCAGCTTTTACTAGATGGCGTTAAAAATTTAAACGAAAAAAATGGTTCACACATAGAGATTAAAGAAAATGATGAGATTAAAGACATAGCTCAGGAGTTTAATCGCTATATAAAAAATATGGAAGATGGCATAATCCAAGATAATAAACTTATAGCTAACCTCTCAGATGTTGCTTCAAAAACAGCCAAAGGCGATATGACAAAAAGAGTTGAAGTAGATGCGAGTAGTGAATCTCTAAATAGACTCAAAGAGATTGTCAACTCTATGCTTGATGCTATGAATACAAATATCCAAAAAGTACTAGAAGTGCTTAAGAGTTATGAAAATGATAATTTTAAGGCTACCGTAGAAATAGCAGATACACAGGGGAGAGTAAAAGAACTTTTTGAGAGTACAAACAGTTTAGGAAAAGCTCTCTCACAAGCTAGTAAACAGGAGCTCGAAGATGGGCATAGCCTTGAGAGTCAATCTTTAAAACTCTCTGAGAATATGACATTATTGACATCTTCAGCACAAGATCAAGCACAAAAACTCAAAGATACCTCAGCAATTATGGAGTCTATTACAGTTGCAATAAATGAGATTGTTAATAGAACCAATAATGTTGTAAGCCAATCCGAGGATATTAAATCATCAATAAGCGTTATTCGTGATATTGCAGATCAGACCAATCTTTTAGCACTAAATGCTGCTATTGAGGCAGCACGAGCGGGAGAACATGGTAGAGGGTTTGCTGTAGTTGCAGATGAAGTGACTAGTCTTGCTGAAAAAACACAAAAAAGTCTTAATGAAATTACTGCAACTGTGGGTATCATGACAGGTTCTATAAATGAAGTAAGTTCAACTATGCAAGAGCAGTCTCAAGCAGTCTCAAATATTAACGACACTATTGGCACGCTTGAGGAGACCACACAGAAAAATGCAGACAATGCAAAAGAGGTAAACGAGATAGTAACGCAAACTAAAGAGATGGCTGGACGATTTGTTCAAAATGCTGAGTCTAAAGAGTTCTAAAGTTGCTCAAAGAGCCTACCCTTTAACTCTTTTTACATCTATAAAGGGTATAAATATAGTGCTGTTTTACGAGTAAAGAGCAGTACTGAGGTATCTCTCTCCTGTATCACAAAGTATAGTAACTATGGTTTTTCCTCTGTTTTTCTCTCTTTGGGCTACAAGTTTTGCAGCATAAGCATTTGCCCCTGCTGAGATACCAACTAAAAGTCCATCACTCTTTGCTAAAGCTTTTGAAGAGGCAAACGCATCTTCATCGCTAACTTGGATAACTTCACTAAAGATATCGCAGTTTAATACTTTTGGAATAAAACCAGCACCGATACCCTGAATCTTGTGAGGTCCTGCTTTTCCTCCAGAAATAACAGGTGAACTTGATGGCTCAACTGCGATTATTTCTATATCTGGATTGTACTCCTTTAGAGCTTCTCCTATTCCAGTTAGTGAACCACCCGTTCCAACTGCTACAACTAAGATATCAATCTTACCATCAGTATCTCTTAGTATCTCTTTGGCAGTAGTTTTTTTATGCACAGCTGGATTTGCTGGGTTGTTGAACTGTTGAGGCATAAAGCTGTTTTTAGTCTCTTTATTTAGCTCAGCTGCTTTGTCAATCGCACCGTTCATCCCAAGTGCAGCTGGAGTTAGAACTATGTTAGCACCAAGAGCAGAAAGTAGTTGACGTCTCTCTAGGCTCATAGATTCTGGCATTGTAAGTGTGAGTTTTAAAGCTTTAGAAGCACAGACCATAGCAAGTCCAATCCCAGTGTTTCCACTTGTTGGCTCAACTATAAGAGTCTCTTTGTTTATCTTGCCATCAGCTATTGCGGCGTCAATCATAGCTAGAGCAATTCTATCTTTTACAGAGCTAGTAGGATTCATAAACTCACATTTGCCAAGTATTGTGGTGTTTGTCTCATTAGAGATACTATTTATCTTTACAAGTGGAGTATTTCCAATCAACTCAGTTACATTTTGTGCTATTTTCATGATTTATTTCCTAAATAAGATATTTTAGTATTATATTTAATTATAGCGGTTTTGTATTTACATTGTTATATTTATTAGGTAGGTGAGGGTCTATTAAGCTAAATAGATGAAATTACAAGTTATGTCTATTTTAGGCTTCTTGTATTATACTTTCAACATTAAAAGAATAGGACAAAATATGAGAATTATATTACTAGGAGCACCTGGTGCTGGAAAAGGAACACAGGCAGGATTTTTAACAAAAAAGTACAACATTCCTCAAATCTCTACTGGTGATATGCTAAGAGCAGCCATAAAAGCGGGCACACAGATGGGTAAGATGGCAAAAGCTGCAATGGATGCAGGTCAACTTGTAACTGATGATATAATCATAGGACTTGTAAAAGATCGTATAGCAGAGAGTGATTGTAAAAATGGTTACCTTCTTGATGGCTTTCCACGAACCATAGCTCAAGCAGATGCAGTTACAGATGCAGGAATTGTAATAGATGCAGTTATAGAGATCGATGTTGATGATAGTGAGATAGTAAAGAGAATGTCAGGAAGGAGAGCGCACCTTGCAAGTGGTAGAACTTATCATTTAGTTTACAATCCACCAAAAGTTGAGGGTAAAGATGATATAACTGGCGAAGATTTAGTTCAAAGAGATGATGATAAAGAAGAGGTAGTTCTTGATCGCTTAAAGGTCTATCATGAGCAAACAGAACCACTTATAGGTTACTACAAAGAGCAGGCTTCTAAAGATGAATCACTTAAGTATATAACTGTAGATGGAACAGCTGATATCAAAGATGTTGAAGCGTCTATAGTTTCACAATTAGGGTAAAATCTTTGGGCGAGCCGGAAGTAATGCTTCTAGGAATGCTAGCCAATGGCATTCTCCACGATGAGCCTCGCCCTAAAAACATCACTTCCAATTTACCTACTTTTTCAAAATAATAGTAGTTGACTTAGTAAAGTCAAAGTATTTGTTAGCAACTTCTAAAACTTCTTTTGAGGTTACTTTGTTTATATCTTCTTCGTAAGTTAAAAGTGGAGCTAAATCCCCACGGACTAAATAACTACCAAATAGATTTGCAACAGATGATGAGCTCTCTAACGAGTAGATAAAGTCTGCTTTTGTGTTGATCTTTACTTTTTCAAGTTCAGCTTTAGTTACCTTTGAGTTTTTCATAAGCTCTATTTGCTCTATCAAAATCTTCTCAACATCCTCAGCTTTTACACCTGAGTTACAAGAAGCTAAAAATATAAAAAGACCAGGGTCGATGTTTTCCATATTGTAAGCATATACTTGGTTTACAAGGTGTCTTTTATCTACTAGCTCTTTGTAGAGTCTTGAGCTTTTTCCAGAGTAGAGTATCTCAGAGATTACACTAAGTGTTACTTGATCTTTACTTTTAAAGTCTGGGATGTGAAAAGCAATAGCCAAAAGCTCAACTTCGCTCTCTTTATGGATAATGACTCTTTTTGCTCCATCTTGAGGGGGTTCTACAAACTTAAATTCAGGAATCTTAGTACCATTTTTTATATGAGCAAATTTAGCTTCTGCTTTTTTGAAAACCTCTTTTGCATCTACATCGCCTGTAACCATTAAGATAGCATTGTTTGGTTGGTAGTAAGTTTTGTGAAAATCCTTTATATCTTTTATAGTCCATGTTTGGATGTCATTCATAAAGCCTATCGGAGTCCAGTGGTATGGATGATAAACATAAGCGTTGTTAAACAAAGAGAAGTACAAGTAACCAAGAGGAGAGTTTTCAGTTCTCCAACGTCTCTCTTCAGCTACAACATCTCTCTCAGGTTGAAACTCATCATCTTTTAGATTTAGGTTTTGCATAAGTTCAGCATATAGACTAAGTGACTTTGAAAGATTATCTGTACTTGATTTTATGTAGTAGTGAGTGTAGTCAAAACTCGTAGATGCGTTGTTTACCCCGCCTATGTTCTTTACCTCTTTGTCAAACTCTCCAGCTGGAAGATTTTTTGTAGATTTGAAATTCATATGCTCTAACATGTGAGCAATGCCTGTTTTACCCATGATTTCATTTCTACTTCCAACCTTGTAAAAGATGTCAGTAGAGATTACATTTGTGGAATTTTCTAGTGGGATTACAACTACTTGTAGTCCGTTTTTAAGTGTTTTTGTCTCATAATGAGGTAGTGATGATGCCATTAATGTCCCTAAAGTTAGTAAGATTGCTAAGAATATTTTCATGTTCTGTCTGCACCTATAGCTTCTGTGATATTTGTATATCCATCAGCTTTGATAAGCTCTATAAGCCCCTTATTTATGTTCATGACCAAATCAGGTCCACTAAATATCAGTGAAGTATAGACTTGAACTAAAGATGCTCCAGCTTTTATGCGTCTGTAAGCTTCCTCTGCGGAGTCAATCCCACCAACTGAGATAAGTATAGTCTTACTATAAAGCTCTTTTGCAATAGCCTCAAATATCTCAAAACTCTTCTCTTTTAAAACCGCGCCACTTAGTCCACCGATATCTTTTGGATTTTCTACGAGTGAGTAGTCTATAGTTGTGTTTGTTGCAATTATGCCATCTGCGCCTTTTTCAACTGCCATCTTTGTAAGAGCTACCGCATCTTCTTTTGTCATATCAGGTGCTATCTTCAGAAGTATCGGCATATCTGTGAGTGCTTTTGCTTCTTTAAAAAGCTCTGTTATAAACTCTTCATTTTGCAAATCTCTAAGTCCTGGAGTGTTTGGAGATGAGATATTTATAACAAAGTAATCACCCAAGCCATTAAAAGTTTTGATAAGCTTTGTGTAGTCACTAATGGCATCTTTTTCTGCTGTAATCTTGTTTTTACCAATATTTATACCGATAGGAGTTGTAAAAGGATATACTTTTTTAAGTCTTTTTTGAATCTTTAGGGCCCCATCATTGTTAAAGCCCATAGCATTTTGTAGAGTTTTTTCTTGTATATGTCTAAACATTCTAGGCTTAGGATTTCCAGCTTGTGCAAGTGGAGTGATAGTGCCTATCTCACTAAAGCCAAATCCTAAAATTTGAATACCGCGAAGAACAGTTGCATTTTTATCAAACCCAGCCCCAAGACCAACAGGATTTAAAAACTCTCTTTTAAATAACTTTTGTCTTAAGGCGTTATCAGTTACAAAATGAGATTCTAAAAAAGAGTTAAATGGTATCTGACAAAGATTTGCAACTCTTAGTGCACTCTCAGCTAAGAGGTGGGCATTTTCTGGCTCTAGTTTAAAAAGCCAAGGTTTTATAGTTTCATAATTTATCATCTTTTTAAAGTTGCCTTTGTAAAATTTTTTCAATTATACTATTATTAGAATAACATAACGATAAAGGATTTTTTATGAAAGTTTTAGTACCACTAGCTACAGGGTTTGAAGAGATAGAGGCTGTATCTATCATAGATGTTTTAAGAAGAGCGGAGATTGAAGTTTTAGTAGCCGCATTTGATGAAGAGAGTGTTGTAAAGGGTGCAAATGGCATCAGTGTTGTAACTGACATGAACATTAAAGATGTAAAGGTTAGTGAGCTTGATATGATAGCACTTCCTGGTGGTTGGGATGGAACTCACGCTCTAGCAGATGATGGGAATGTACAGAACATCTTAAAGGAGATGGATAGTAAAGGCAAAAACATAGCAGCCATCTGTGCGGCTCCTTATGCACTTCATAGAGCTGGAGTTTTAAAGCAAAACTATACTTGTTATCCATCAGTAGAAAAAGAGATAAGAGAGCAGGGTTACATAGGAGATGGCACAATGGTTGTTGAAGACGCTAATGTCTTAACATCTCGTGGACCTGCAACTGCTATGTGTTTTGCTTTGGCAATTGTAAAAAAACTAAAGGGCGAAGAGACCTATAAGATGGTAAAAGGTGGACTCTTAGCGGACTTTTGTAAAGAGTAGATTTTTTAGACTTCTCTCTTCATCAAGGCTCTCAAACTCTTTTAGGTTTGCAAGTCTCTCTTTAAACTCAAACTCAGGAGCTAACTCTGATATTAACTCTTTTAAAAAAGATGAGTTAAGTTCTGGCGAGTTCAAGCAAGCGAGCAAGATGCAGTTATCTGATGCAATATCTGGAAGTTTTGCTATGATTTTTCTATAATCTTTCGTAGCTTCAAAACTTCCTCTTTGAAAACTTGGCGGATCAATAATGATAAGGTCATAAGGACCTTTTTTCTTGATGCGAGAAAAAGATTTTAGGATATTGTAAGGCAGAAAGCTCACACCTCTAGTATCAAGATCATTTAAGTGATGGTTTAAGCGACCAATACTTAGAGATGCTTTGCTCATATCGATATTTGAGACACTTTTTGCACCTCCTAAGATGGCAGCCACACTAAAAGCACAAGTATATGAAAAAAGATTTAAAACACTTTTATCTTTTGCACTCTCTCTTACAAACTCTCTTCCATTTTTCATATCTGCAAAGTAGCCACTGTTACGATTTGAGAGAAGATTTAGTCTAAATTTCATACCATTTTCAAGAGCAAAAATCTCATCACTTAACTCTCCTATGACTACTTCAACTGGAAAGTCTTTTTTATATCTTCTTTGCACAACTATAGTATTATGTCTTGAAGTTTTTATAAAAGATTTTAAAAGTTCTAAGAGTTCGCTCTCTTTCGCATCTTTATCATATAGAGCGACACTTAAAATAGTGTCAATAGAGTCAATAGTGAGATGTTTAAAATCATCATAAAGCCCACCACGACCATGAAAAAGTCTTTTAAATTCAGCACTCAAATCTTTTGAGTTTAGTAAAATATGTGCGTTTAAGTCTTGTAGAGTCAAGTTTAGCCCTGTTTTTTTAGATGAAAGTTTAGCTATTTTACTTGAAAACTCACTTTAAAAGTTAAAGGTATAGTTATTGCTTGTAAATATAAAAAAACAGGAGTAGATTATGTTAGTTGGTAGTTCTACAAGTGCTTTTAGCTATAGTAAAAACAAAGAACAAATACGAGAATCTGATATAGCGTTTGCTTTTAATGATGAAAAACAAACTCAAACTCAAACTCAAGTAAAAGAGTATAAGAGTCGTGACGAGATAAACGCGGATGATATAGCACTTCAACAGTTTAAAAAAGACCTCACTCAAAAGGGTTCTTTTAAGTTTATGTATGACTTTAATATGCAAAAAATAGAAGAGATGCTAGAAGAGTACAAGAAAAAACTAGAAAAAGAACTAGAGGAAAATCCAGACTCGAAGATGGATATAGATCAGATGGTAAATGACTATAAAAAACAGCTCTTAGAGAGATTTAGAGAGCTAGAAGATGAAGAAAATGACTCAAACACTCTTTTGAGTACAAGCCGCTTAGCTTTTGAGTTAGCTGATAAATTAAAGCCTAAGTTAGAGGACATTTTGAGCCTTTAGGTTTTATCTTTTTTGTAAACGCTATCTGCTAATGACTTTTAGTTTTACAAAGAGTCCATCATCTTTTTTAAAAATTTCCATAGCAGTGTCTAGGGGAGTTTTTTGTCTTTTTAGACTTCCTTGGACTGAGTGAAGAACATGAGCAAATTTTTGAAATAGTGGTGCTACTATATAGTTGATATGATCTTTTTTTAGCATATCTGCAAGTGCGTATATAACACAATAATAAACACTTTTATTGATAGATCTTTGGATGAGATAATCATGCATAATGTTTATATTGTTATACAAAACCTCTTTGTTCTCTTCACTCAATACAGTGTTTTCTTGGGCTCTTTTTAAATTGTGCTCTATCTCTTCTTCTATATCATGATTTTGTTTTTCCATAAGCGTGTTTATATTTGGACATATCTTTTTTAGCTCATCAAATAGCTCTTTGTTATCTAATCTCTTAGTTGAGGCTTCATAAGTGTATATTTTATCTTCAAAATAGTCGTGATCAAGTGCTTTTATAAGTTGAACTGCTATATTTAAGTAGACATATTTGTCCTCTTTATTGTTATCAAACTCTATGCCTGTATGAGAGATGATAGGTTTTGGACCAACGTATTTTAACTCCATAATAATATCCTTAATTTTATTTTTTAAACATTAAATCTAAAGTGCATAACATCGCCATCTTGTACGATGTACTCTTTCCCCTCAAGTCTCATCTTTCCAGCTTCCTTTGCCTTTGCTTCTCCACCATAAGTTATGAAATCTTCATAAGATATAACCTCTGCACGGATAAAACCTTTTTCAAAGTCATTGTGGATGGCAGCAGCAGCGCGAGGTGCAGTTGAATTTTTTCTAATAGTCCAAGAGCGAACCTCTTTAACGCCTGCTGTAAAGTAGCTCATAAGTCCTAGTTTGTCAAAACCTTTTTGTATTATCTGTTCTAATCCTGACTCTTTAACTCCTAGATCTGTTAAAAATTCCTGAGCTTCATCATCATCAAGACCGATAAGTTCTTCTTCAATCTTTGCACATAGTTTTATAAGCTCACAGTTGTTTTTAGCAGCATGCTCTCTTAGAGCTACTACATAATTGTTGTCTTCTAAGAGACCATCTTCGTCAGTATTTGCTCCATACATAATCTCTTTGTTAGTTAAAAATCTAACTTCTGAGTTTAGTTGTTTGTAAATATCAGTGTCGGCATCTTTAAAGTTTCTTGCTAACTTCCCATCAGCTAAAAACTCCATAAGCTCTTCGGCCATCTCTAACATCTCTTTTGCACTCTTATCTGCTTTTGCCTGTTTTTTGAGTCTATCAATACGGTTAGATAAAACCTCTATATCTGCAAGTATAAGCTCACCCTCTATAATTTCAACATCACGAAGTGGGTCGATACTGCCTTCGTTATGGACTATGTTTTCATCATCAAAACATCTTACAATTTGGAGTATAACCTCAGTTTCACGGATGTTTGAGAGAAACTTATTTCCAAGTCCTTCACCTTTTGACGCACCTTTTACTAAACCTGCGATATCTACGAAGTCTAGTGTAGAGTATTGAATCCTCTGGGGATTTACTATCTTTGCAAGCTCTGCTAATCTCTTATCTGGAACAGGAACTACAGCCTTGTTTGGCTCTATGGTACAAAATGGATAGTTTGCAGCCTCTGCGTTTTGTGCCTTTGTTAATGCATTGAAAGTTGTTGATTTACCGACATTAGGGAGTCCTACTAGACCTATACTTAAACCCATTATTTACCTTTTTTTTAAAAATATAGTTATGTGATTTTATCTAAATTATGCTTTGTTTATTTGTAAAGGGGATATTATTAGATTTTATCATGAGGTCTAGCTAAGAAAAATCCTTGAGTACGATCAATACTTAGATCTTTTACTTTTTTATAAACTGACTCATTATGTACAAACTCTGCAACAGTCAGTATATTTAGTCTTTGCGCAAAATCAACAATGGTTTTAACAACTATTTGGGCATTTATGTCATAATCAATATTTTTTATTAGAGTACCATCTATCTTTATATAGTCTATGTTTAATTTAAGAAGATGTTCAAAGTTAGAGTATCCGGAGCCAAAGTCATCTATAGATATTCTACAGCCAAGAGCTTTCATCTCATTTGTAAAAACAGCTACATCTTCATAGTTCTCTATGCCCTCAGACTCTAAAATTTCAAATATTATTTTTTTAGAAACATTATGTTCTTTTATCTTTTGCTTTATGTACTTAACAGTGTTTTTATTTAAAATATCTTCAACTGATACATTTACAGAAAAATATGAATCGATATTTTCAAAATATTTACAACTTTTCTCAATCATAATTTTTGTCAATTTACTATAAAGTCTACTTTTTTTGGCGATTATTAAAAATTTATATGGACTAATTATATTTCCATCTTCATCTATGAGACGTATTAAACACTCGTAGCTTGCAACTTTATCTGATTTATTATCATATATAGCTTGAAAGTATGGGACTATCTTATCATTTTCTATAGCTATTTTAAGATTTTTTACCCATTCAATATTATCTTTATATTGCTCTTCAATATTTAAATTTTCATCATAAAGTAAAAAAGATTCTTGTTGCTTTTTTGCTGATTTTAAAGCTATATCTGCTTTTTCTAAAATATTTTCCATCTGATAAGATCCACCTACAGAAACTCTAATGGAAAGCTCATTATTCTCATAAAAAAATATCATTTTTTCAACATTTGCTGCTAGATTTTCAGCTATTTTAATAAACTCTTGTATAGATGGTTTTTTTGTAAAATATATAGCAAATTCATCACCTGAGAGTCTGCTTACAGTAGTGTTTTGCTTTTTATTAAACATACTATTAAGCTTATATGCAAAACTTTTTAATATGTAATCACCTGCAGTTTGTCCAAAAAAGTCATTTATCTCTCTAAAGTCATCTATATTAATGACAAGAAGTGCCCCATCATCGCTGCTGATGATATCATTAAGTAGACTATGCCTATTTGGTAGCTTTGTAAGCGAGTCGGTATATAGTTGTTTACGCAACTCTAATGTTTTTTCATTTACCTTTTCTTCAAGATATTGATTTATATTTTTTTGTTTTTTTGAGTATTGAGATATTTTTTGCTGCATATTATTTAGAGCTTTTGATATAAGTCCTATTTCATTGTTTTGAGATACATATGGTATCTTTATCTCTTGATCTGGAGAATATTCTTTTAGTGATTTGGCAATCTTTCTAAGAGGTAGTAAAAGTTTTTTTACATATAAGCCAAAAAGAGTAAAGATAAAACTAAAAACAACAAACATTATTAGCAATATTTTAGTGTATTGATTAATTAGTTCTTTGTAATTTTTATTTGAATATGTAATAATTAGAGAACCGAGTATTTTTTTTGAATTTGGTTGGTGTATGGCTTGTTTTATAGTAAAAGATTCTTCTATGCTCTTATCATACTCTGGTGATCTGATTTCATTAATAACTTTGAGGTTTTTTAAAACTTTTACGGCTAGTATATTCGGATTTTCTATAAGTTGACTTAATACTTGATCTGTTTTATCTTTCATATCAAGATATATATTTAGAGCGATTAAAGGTTCTATAGTTCTAGCAACAAGATCTGCTTTTTCCATTTCTATACTATAAAAGGCTTTTTTATTTATTTTTTCAAACGCAGTCAAGATAACTAAAACACTAAGTAAAAAAATAAGCACAATAAGAAGTACAATTTTAGTAGAGATAGATTTGACTTGATTTTTTTTCATACTAAATAAGACTCCATTCACGCTACATAACTTATATTTTGCATAAATCATCTTAGCATATTCATAGTGAAGTTGAGAGACAATTATATATTATTTTTGTCTATAAATGTAACCATTTGTAATAAAGAGTCAACAAAGTCTATTTTAGTTTTATTTAAGTCTTCTTTGTTTAGATACAAAACAGTTGATTTTTCTAGCATTAGAGAAAAAAGTAGCCCTTTTTTTAAGTTTTGTATGTCGTATGAAAAGGCTATTACTCCTTTTTCTTTGGCAACTTTGGCAACTTTGGAGATGTGTTGATCTGAATTTAGAGTGTAAATAGCAGATGCCTTTGTATCATTTGATAGATCAGAAAATTCAACTAGGTTAATTTCATATAAATATTTGTCAAAATATCCTTCAAAGTTTTTATCTATAAATTCACTTATCTCTTGAGCTATATGTAGATCATTTTTGCCATAAGCTATTGTGTAAACAACCTTTCCATCAATGAGTTTATTTTTTAGGTTTTTATCTAAGAGCAGTATTTTTGGAAAAATAGAAGCTTGCGCTTTTAGTAATATGTCACTATAACTATAGCCATAAGCCATATTTACTAAAATGAAACATAAAAAGATTATTTTTTTCATTTAAAACTTCTTCTTAAGAGCGACAAGAAAGCTCCTACCCTCTTGCTCATAATCTTGTGAATATGTATTTGGAGAAGATGGGAACTTAAGGGTTGCATCAAATATATTTTTTAGACTCAGTGTTACAGTGTAATTGTGTCTTTTGTTTTTGTAGTTAAGAGAAGTATCTAAGGTAGAGTATGAGTCTAATTTATCTCTAGTATCACCAGAGATTCTCTCTTTTGAACCAACATATTTTGCAAGTCCACTAACAGAGAGTGAACTACTGATATTATAGATATAGTAGCCTTTAAGTAAGTGGTTCGCTACATTAGGTAGTGACTCACTCTTGCTTTCATCTTTTATGTAAGAAGTTCCAGCTACATAAGAGTAGTTTATGTATAGTTGATCTGAGGATGTAAAGTTTCCTTTGTATTCAAGCTCAAAGCCATAGATATCTGTGTCTACAACATTTCTATATGTAGAATCTGTTGCAGTATTATATATTTGATCTTTGTTTAAAAGATAAAATATATTTGTTTGCAGATATGTATCACTAGAGAATTTTTTAATATATGCAACTTCAAAAGCATCTACTTTTTCAGGATCCAAGTTTGTATTTCCAACTCTAGCTCTGTTATTCATAGTGTACATCTCTTGCCATGAAGCATTTCGGTGTGAACGGCTATATATGGCTTTAAAAATATCCTCAGAGCTATGTTGATATACCATAGATACTCTGGGTTCTATACCTGAGGTTTTATATGTGTTTTTTTCATAGTTGAAACCATACATAAAGCCAAGACTGTTGCTATACTGAAATTCATCCTGCAAGGAGATAACTAGAGTACTTCGTTTTGCATTTTTATCAAAAAATGGCAGGGTATCAGTGTAGTCAAAAAGTCCTGCATCTCCAGTTTCTCTGTTTGATAGTTTAGACGTCATATCAATAGTCTCTTCATTTGTTAAACGATATCCAAAGGTAATGAGATGTTTTTCAATACCCTTATATTTAACATATGAAGATTGGTACAATTCCCTTTGTGCAGCAAAGTGTTCACTGTAAATACCATTTGCAAAGGTAACAGGAGTACCATCGGATGGTTTAAGTAGTATAGTGTTATCAGGGGCTAATTTAGACACAGAATCAAAGGCATTGTATTTGATCCCTGCTTTTATATAGACACTAAAGTCATTGATATCTTTGTTGTAACCGAGTTCAAAATAGTAGTTCGGAAGTTTCATTCTATCATCATCTTGTGGTAGTGCTAAGTTTATTCCATAAGCACTACCTTTAGTATGTTCATGTAGCCTTGCTTTAAGATATATGTCTTTATATTTGATATTTAAACCTAGAGAGTACTCTTTTAGCCACAGAGGAGCATCTCCTGTTTGAGAAAGTGCTACATTTCCTGCACCAAGTGATCCTTGAGAGAGACCATCAGGACCAGCATATAGTTTTTTATCGTCTTGCTGATAGTAAAAGTCTGTAAATACTTTTAAGTCCTCGGCTTTGAAGTTCTTTATAAATCCACCCATTATGTAGTCATATGAGCCATATTTAAAAACTAATTTATCATTGTTCTTGAAGTCTTTAAAGTCTTCTGCATATGTTATAACATGGATAGAACCTGCATAAGCATTTACACCATCTGTTTTACTCCCAGGTCCTCTTGTGACTTCGATACGCTTGATTATTTCTATGGGAAAAGAGAGGTATTCAGAGTAAGAGTCAAAGAAGGTATTGTTAACTAACACATCATCAATAAAAAGTTTTGATTGACCATATGCTAGAGAATTTGAACCTCTAAAGATAGGTGTTTGGTTGTTAAAACTATCTGTAGCCATGTCAACACCAGGTACTAATTCAAGTGCTTCTTTTAGATTTGATACACCAAGTTTTTCTAGTTCACTACCTTTAAATACAGAGATAATATATGGTTGATAATTTTCGTTTTGTTTAGTAGCAGTCGCAACTTTGTTAAAGTGCTTCATATCATTTGACAAAGAGCTTATCAGTGCATCTGTTTGGGCATTAAGGTTGGTTAAACCAAGTATTGGAAATAAAAGGAAGCTAATATTAGGTAGCTTTGTCAAAATATTCTTTTTAATAATAATTCTCCCCCAAAAGTTCCAGATTGTCTATGAGTAATTGTTTTATATATAAAATACATGGATGACGAAAACCAAAATATTTATGCACCTGCTCATTACCTATCTTGACATAGTTCATTTTATAGATTTTAAGTAATCTTAAAAAGCTCGATTCTAGCGCTCCATAAGTGTACTCAATGTCAAGTTGATTCATTTTTATATACATGAATTTTTAACTTCATTTATTATAGCTTTTGTTATCTGAATGTCCCTATATTTAGCATCAACAAATATTCTTGACACCTCTCCAAGTTTATCTCTTTGAAAATTATAACTATCTAGCTCCATATAGTTTTCAGTTGGGTGCCTAAGTGGAGATATGATAGTTTTTAAATTTAATACTTTGAAGAATTGTTAAATTGGATCCTGAATCAAGTTCAGGATGACAAGTGTTTCGTTTCAGGATGATAAGTTTTTGCATTTCAGGATGATAAGTTTTTGCATTTCAGGATGATAAGTTTTTGCATTTCAGGATGATAAGTGTTTCGTTTCAGGATGACACATATGCTGTCATCCCGTGCTTGACACGGGATCTAGTTTATAAACTAATCAGAGGAATCGATTAATTATGTGTGCAAAGTTGTTTACATCTATACAGAGATTTTTTTGCTTTTTATTGGTTTTATTAGTAGGTATCCACCAATAAGCACGGGAATTATCCCTAACATCTGACGAAACCCTGGTACTTCATCTAGATATATAAAGGCAAAAAAGAGTGTCATTGGTGGCACAAAAGCAATCATAGCACTTATCTTTGTGATAGAGATGCGATACAAGGCTTCCATCCATAAAATCTTAGAGATGCCAAAGATAACTAAACCTATGAGTAGAAGATAAACAAACGCATTTTCTAAAGCCTCTAAGCTAATCTTTGGTTCTATTAACCAAGCTAAAAAGGCTATGACTGGGAGTGCTATGATTGTTCTAAATCCTAATATTGTTATAGATGAACAATATCCTCTTGCACGTTTTGAGTAAAAATTTGCAATGGGAGCAATGGCTGCTGCTACTAGGATTATAAAATCACCTTTGTTGAAGGTTAAATTATCAGGAATAAGTATGATTATTGCCCCAAGTCCCATAATAAAAGCACCAATGCTATGAACAAGATCTATTTTCTCCTTTCCAAAGATATTGAAATAGAGGTAAGAAAAGAAGAGTTGAGTAAAAATTATTACTGACATATTTCCAGCTGTAGTAAACTGCATGCCTATAAAAACTAAGGCAAAAAGTGTTGTAATATAAAAGCTTGTAAGTAGTAGGTCTTTATAAGCAGCTCTGTTTTTTAGCTCTTTAAAAAGACCTTTTTTTAGCATAAGAAATATAAAAAAGAATAAGGATACAAAGAGAGAAAAGGCGTAAGTGTGTAGTGCTCCGATATGCGAAATAGCTACTATTGAGAGTATGGGAAACCAACTCTCCAAGATGGAGAGTACTATCATTAAAAGTTCGCCTTCGCGCTCTTTTGTCATATATTTTTTAAGTATTCACTCATAAAACGCACACTTGCACCAGTTGCTCCATAAACATTGCAATCCCAAGGAGTCTCTGTATATGCTGAACCTGCTATATCAAAATGTAACCACTTATCTTTGTTTTGCTCTTTTATAAAGTTATCTAAAAATAAGCCCGCTGTGATGGCTCCACCATAAGGTTTTGAAGAGACATTTGAAATGTCAGCTATCTCACTCTTTATTAGCTTTTTAAGATGTTTGTTAAATGGAAGTGAACCAGTAAGTTCGCCAGCTGTAGTTGCCGCTTTTGAGATGTCATGTTTTAGTTTATGAGAGTGTCCCATAACTCCGGTCGTATATTGACCTAGAGCTACCATACAAGCACCAGTAAGAGTTGCAAAGTCAAAGATTGCATCTGCATCTACTTTGTCTTGCGCAAAGTCTAGAACGTCAGCTAAGACCAATCTACCCTCAGCGTCAGTGTTTCTAACTTCTATAGTTGTCCCACTTCTTGATACCAAAACATCATCAGGTTTGTAAGCATCACCACCAACCATATTTTCAACTGCACCTATAAAAGCGTGAACTTCTATGTCGAGCTTTAACTCACTAACCGCCTTAATAATGCCCAAAACTGAACATGCTCCAGCCTTGTCCATCTTCATAGTTACCATTGAAGTTGATGGCTTTAGGCTAAGTCCACCACTATCATAAGTTAGACCTTTTCCGACTAAAGAGATGATTTTTTTTGGCTTTTTTGGCTTATAAGCTAAGTGGATGAGTTGGCTTTGATGGATGGATGCACGACCAACTGCAAGCATTGCATTCATATTTTGCTTCTTTAGCTCATCTTCTGCAAGAATTTCACACTCTAAAGAATTTTCATCAGCTAACCTTTGTGCTAAGTATGCAAACGATTCAGGGTTTAGCTCTTGTGGAGCAGTGTTTACGATATCTCTAGTAAAACAGGTAGATTTTGAGATAATAAGCGCATCATTAAATATAGGCTTTAGCTTTTTATATTCAAGTTTATTAGATACCATAAAAACATCTTCTAACTTGCTCTCTTTTGGTTTTGATTTGTAGTCATTAAACTCATATCCACCAAGAACTACACCCTCAACCATAGCGCGAAGTGAAGTTGCTTTGATAACACTAAAAGCAACACTTTTATAGTTTGAAGATTTTAGTGCTTTTATCATGCTAGAAGTTGCACTTCTTATATCATCGCTTTTTTTGCCATCAACTCCACAAAAAAGTAAGCCTTTTTCATGTAAAAAACAGATGGTGTCTTGCTCTGCTTTAAATCCTGCTAAATTTAAGAGCTTAAATTTCTTATGTTTTTTTAGTTCATCAGGAGTTAAAAACTCGACTTTAATGTCTGTTTTGACATCAGATATATTTTTATTTAAAAGTTTTATATTCATTGTTTATCCATAGTGTTATTTTTGTTAGATATTGATTAAATATCTCTAATAGTGCATATACTTTTTAGCTTTTACATCATCTTGTATGCTTCTTAATTTCTCTTCTAAGATTTCAACTAAAATCTCAGAACTTTTCTGTCCATTTGGCTCTGGAACATTGTAGTTTGTTACTCTAAGGTTTGATTTAAAGAGTGACTCTAGTTCGTCTTGTATATCTTTTTTTCTTGAGTGCATGTCTTTTTGCACAGGAGTTGTTGGTTTTACCTCTTCTCTGCTCAGCCAGGCATAAGCACTATCAAGTGAGCTAAAAAACTCTACCTCACCACTCATAAACCAACTTCCAAACTTTGCTAAATACTCATCAGTTGTACTAGCTCCAACGATAGCAATCTTACTAAAGAGATCTTTATACTTCATCCCAAATTTAAAGTCATCCCAAGCGGCTCTAAGTTCCCAGCCATCAAATTCTGTTGCATCTAGGAGCATTTTTGCCTTAAACTCTTTTGCACCATCAAGCGAACTCTCTAGCATAGGAGTCATATTTGCATAGTCATTATGCGTAAGCTTACCAACTATCTTCATCTTGATAAAGAAAAAATCATCTACACGATTTATACCTATAGAAATTCCGTGTTCTAAATACTCCATAACAATCTCCTTATAAAAGTTTGTCTTAATTGTATCTAAAGATGAAAAACCATACTTAACTAGTCAAAATGAAGTATCTCTTTTGCTTGTATCATATCTTTATCACCTCTACCTGAGAGGTTTACTATGATGAGTTTGTCTTTTATATCTTCTATCTTTTTAAGATAAGCAATAGCGTGTGCACTCTCAAATGCTGGGATGATTCCCTCTTTTTGACTTAGCCATACAAAAGCTTCAAGAGCCTCCTCATCTGTTGCGTTGTCATATGTTACAGACTTGTTGTCGTTATGAAAAGAGTGTTCAGGTCCAATGCCCGGGTAGTCAAGTCCAGCCGAGATAGAGTGAGCCTCTGTAATCTGCCCATCTTCATCTTGAAGTGTATAACTCATCTGACCATGCAGTACACCAGGGCGACCTTTTTTTAGTGAGCAGCCGTGTTTAGATGTCTCGATGCCTAAGCCTCCAGCTTCAACACCGATGCACTCAACTTCTTTGTCTTCTAAGAAGTGTTGAAATGTTCCTATCGCGTTTGAGCCACCACCAATACATGCTATCACATAGTCTGGTAAGCGGTTCTCTTTTTGGAGTATTTGAGCTCTTGCCTCATAGCCGATGATGGATTGAAAATCTCTTACCATCATTGGATATGGATGTGGACCTGCCACTGTTCCTATGATATAAAAAGTATCCCTAGTGTTTGTAACCCAGTGACGTATAGCTTCATTCATCGCATCTTTTAGAGTACAAGAACCACTTGTAACTGCATTTACTTTAGCACCTAGAAGTTTCATGCGAAAAACATTTAACTCTTGCCTAGATACATCTTTAGCTCCCATAAAAACTTCGCACTCTAAATCTAGTAGTGCACAGACTGTAGCAGTAGCAACACCATGTTGGCCAGCTCCAGTCTCAGCTATGATTTTTTTATATCCGAGCCTTTTAGCCATCAGACCTTGGGCTATTACATTGTTTACTTTATGGGCACCTGTGTGGTTTAAATCTTCTCTTTTTAGGTAGATTTTTGCACCTAGCTCATCTGAGACATTTTTAGCATAGTAGAGTGGAGAAGGGCGACCTACATAATCTTTTAAGTAGTAATCGACTTCACTCCAAAAATTCTCATCAAAGCGGATTAATTCATACTCTTTTTTAAGTTTTATAAGAGCTGGCATAAGTGTTTCAGGTACGTATCTACCACCAAATGTACCAAAATGTCCATCTTCGCTTGGATCAAATTTTGAAGCTTTAGGAATATACATTATTTAACCTCTATAATTGAATAAACAGGAGTTTTTTTCTCTACTTCTTTGTAACCATCTAAAAAGGTAAGAGTAACAACAAAACAAGCCTCAACACACTCAGCACCTGCTTGTTTTATAAGTGTAGCTGCAGCATTTGCAGTTCCGCCAGTTGCAATGAGGTCATCTAAAAGAAGAACCCTAGCATCTTTTTGTCCTCTAAAAGCATCTATATGAATCTCAACTTCATCTACACCATACTCTAGTGAGTACTTCTCACCAATAGTAGTATATGGAAGTTTCCCATGTTTGCGTATAGGAACAAAGCCGATGCCTAGCATCTGAGCTAGGGCAGAGGCAAAGATGAAACCTCTTGCATCTATACCGACTATAAAGTCTAGGTTATACTCTTTATATCTTTGGTATAGATGATTCATCAAAACACCAAAAGCGTATTTGTCGCTTAAGAGAGTTGTGATATCTTTAAAGACAATTCCCGGTTTTGGAAAATCTTTTATCTCTCTGATGGAGTCTTCAATGATTTTTCTTTCTGTTTTGCTAAGTGTCATAATATTTTCTCCTTTAATTTTATTTAACACCCTTAAAGGGTACCTAGTAAAATGAAAGGAAACCTCCCATTAATTTAGTATAGCATCGTTAGTTGTTTAGAGTAAAGCATCTATACGATTTTCTAATGCTTTTATTTTACCATTTAGACGGTCTGTCTCTTGTCTATGTTTAGTATTTCTTTGCTTTAAAACTTTTAGCTCATTTCTTAGTTTTGTAAGTTCTTCACTTAGAATATCTACATTTCCCAAAGCTCTTTGGAGCTGTATCTGGTACTTTCTAATAAGTATTTCAGCCTCTTGAAGTGTTAACTTCATAAGGTCATTTCCTCTTTGTTCTTTACTTGTGATGCTCTTAAAGTAGTACATCTTTACAAAGAGATATACACACAAGATTGATAAAATTGTTAAAAGTGACCATTCCCAAAACATAAATAATAATCCTTCGCAAAACTACTTTATTGCTTCTATCTTCTCAACGCGACCGCAGTGTCTTCCACCATCAAAACTTGATGCTAGCCATGAGTCTATTATGGATTCTGCTACACCATTACCTACAACTCTCTCACCAAAACACAGAACATTTGCATCGTTGTGTCCTCTTGCTACCATTGCAGTATATGCGTCATGACAAAGCGCAGCTCTGATGCCGCTGAGGCGATTTGCTGCCATGCTCATTCCTATGCCAGAGCCACAAATTAGGATGCCTTGAGACTCCTTGTCTGCTAAAACTGCTTGACAAACCTTGATGGCAAAGTCTGGATAGTCCACTCTTGTCTTTGAAAAAGGACCAAGGTCTATGACTTCATGACCCTTTTGCTTTAACAATTCTACAGTAAAATCTTTTAAATCCAATCCGGCATGATCTGTTGCAATATAAAATTTCATATTTTTCCTTTATGTAAGTAGTGCGAGAATAGTTCTAACTGGCAAAAGTAAGACATAGTCTTTGATGGGCGTCATCAAAATTATAAGAACTATAATGATGCCATACCTCTCATTTTTGTAAAAAAACTCTGCTACAGCGTTTACTCTGTATTTTAGTGCTAAATGCATTAAGAAGTGTGCTCCATCAAACTGAGGGATAGGGAGAAGATTAAAAACTCCCAAAACGACATTTATGATGAGCAGTTGAAAAACAAGCATATAGGCAAAGATATAAACAATACTATCTGCAGTAGTAGGTTGGCTCATTGCTACAAGTGCTATAGAAGCTATGGTTGCTATAGTAAAGTTATAAACTATCCCAGCCAAGTCAACTTGCATAGCAGCGTTGTAGCCACCATTTCTCACAACTGTAGAAGTGTTTATCGGCACAGGTTTTGCCCAACCAAACAAAAATCCACTCTCTCCGCCTAGTAAAATTGGTAAAAAGTACATAGTAGCTGGAACTATAATAGTACCAACTAAATCAATATGTATAAGAGGGTTTATAGAGAGTCTTCCAGCATTTTTTGCAGTTGTATCGCCATACATGAAAGCTACCCAACCGTGCATGATTTCATGTCCGATAATGGCAATGGCTAGTGCAAAGATTGCAGATGCAATCTTTAAAATATCAATAGATTCCATGATCGTCTTTATCTTCTTTTATTCTCTCTTGTATTGCAATGTCAAGATGTTCTTTTTGCTCTAAATCTGTTGGGGTTTTTCCGATTCTATCCCATCTAATTTCCCAGTTACTTCCTATGGAGAAGTAGATAAACCAAGGAGTTCCCTCTATATTGTCATAAGGAACTGCTCCCCAAAAACGGCTGTCATTTGAGTGATCACGATTATCTCCCATCATAAAGTAGTGATCTTTATCTATCTTAATAGGAGCAAATTCAAAAAGCTCCATATGGTATCTTCCATTGTTTTGGATTTTATCATCGTGATGGATACCTGGATGTTTTTTCATATATGGATTTTTAACCCAAAGTTTTCCTCCAAGGACTACTATTTCATAATCTTTAAAATTCTTTTTTATCCACTCATCTCCCTCATGATGATGAATATAAAGATTTTTATCACTTATAAAAAGTTCATCTTCAGGAAGTGCTACACATCTTTTGACATAGTGTTGCTTAGGATTGTGAGGCGGTCTAAAGATAACAATATCGCCTCTTTTTGGCTTATCTCCATCAACTAAACGAAGTCTATCGCTCCATGGCATGATAGAGACCTCTAAAAAAGGAATATGTGGCATAGAGATACCATAAGCAAATTTTTTAGCAAAGAGATGGTCTCCTACAAGAAGAGAGTCTTTCATTGAGCCAGATGGAATTCTAAAGGCTTGAGCTATAAAAAAGATGATAAAAAGAACTATGACTATAGTTCCAGTCCATGAGTTTGAAAATTTGTAAGTTTTGTATAAAAACTCTTTCATTAAACTTGTGCCTCTTTTAGTTTAAGAGCATTAGCTTTAGCTGCTTTTAGAGTGTTAGAGAGAAGCATTGCTATTGTCATAGGACCAACTCCGCCAGGAACAGGAGTGATGTAAGAGCATTTTTTACTAACTCTCTCAAAGTCAACGTCACCTACTAGTTTTCCATTTTGGGCACGATTGATACCGATATCTACAACAACAGCACCATCTTTAACCATATCTTCTTTGATGAGATTTATCACTCCAACTCCTACAAAAATCATATCTGCAGCAAGTGTGTGTTTTTTGAGGTCATCTGTAAATATATGGCATATCTCAACTGTTGCATTTGCGTTTAGTAAGAGTGATGCCATAGGTTTTCCAACTATGTTTGATGCTCCAACTACAACGCAGTTTTTCCCCTCTACATCGATATTGTACTCTTTTAACAAGTCCATGACACCAAGTGGTGTACAAGGAACAAAGCCATCAAGTCCAGTTGTGAGCCTTCCTACATTAAAGGGATGAAAGCCATCAACATCTTTCTCTGGTGTGACAAGTTCTAAAAGTTTAGTTGTATCTATGTGTGATGGAAGGGGGAGTTGAATGAGTATACCATCTATACTTGAGTCATTATTCATCTTAATTATGCTTTTCTCAATAGCCTCTTGAGAGATAGTCTCTGGCATCTCATGAGTGATGGAGTAAAAACCGACTCTATCGCAAGCTTTTTTCTTCATATTTACGTAAGCTTGACTTGCTGGATCTTTTCCAACTAAAACAACAGCTAAACCAGGCGTGCATCCGCAAGTTGATTTTAGCTCTTTAACATCACTAGCTACTTTTTCTTCTATTTTTTTTGAGAGTGCTTTGCCATCTAATAACTGCATTTAAACCCCATAAATTATTTTTTCGATATTATATCACTCCAATAATAATAGGTCGCTTTATGAAAAATATATTGATTTTAATCTTTCCACTCTACCTCTTTGCATCTAGTTCTTTTATAACTCCACTAGAGTACGCATCTCAACTCTACAAAAATCCAAGAGGCATAGGTTGTCATAACTGTCATGGAGACAAAGGCGAGGGCAAGATAGTTGCAACTTACATAGATAAAAAAAAACAAAAAAACTTTACTGGACCAGTTATAAATGAACTAGATTTTGAGTACTTTTTTAACTCACTAAATGAGCGAAAAGATGGGATGCCAAGATACTTTTTAACTAAAAAAGAGATTCAAGCACTCTATCTTTACCTACAAGAAGCGAAAAAAAATGTTAAGTAAAATTGTGCAAGCTTTTAAACAAAGAGATGTAGAAGCTCTAGACGCTATGGTTGTGCCAACAGTTAGAGTTTTAAACAAAAGAGATGATTTTACATCAGTGCTTATGCTCTCATGCAATAAAATAAAACACTTAGAAAAGATAAGTGAGCTTGAAGCAGACTGCATAATTTTAAACCTTGAAGATGGGGTAAGCAAAGAAGATAAACCTCTTGCATTAGCCCTTTGTGCTATATATCTAGTCAAGCATAAAGAGTGTAGTAAAAAGCTCGTAGTGAGAGTAAACGCACTTGAAGAGGGCGGTTATGATGAGATAGCTTATCTAAACCAGTTTATGCCAGATGCCATAAGAGTCTCAAAGATAAAAACAAAAAAAGAGGTAGAGAGTGTTTTGGCTCTTTTAGATGAAGATATAGAGCTTCATCTCTCCATAGAAACCTCAGAAGCGTGGCATAACTTGGCAACTTTGCGGGTAAAGAAAAGAGTTACTACATTTTATCTAGGCATCTTAGATCTTTTAGCAGATTTGAGGCTTCCTCAAAGTCTGTTAAAGATTGATAATCCTACTATAATCTACATACTTACGCACTTCTTAGTAAGCTCAAGAGCTATGGGAGTCAAAGCTGTCTCTTTTGTTTACCAGGAGTTTGAAAAACTAGATGAATTTTCAAAATGGATAGAGCTTGAAAAATCTTTAGGCTACGATGCAAAAGCTTGTATCTCTCCAGCACAAGTAAGATTGGTAAATAAAACCTTTTCTTATAGTGAACTTGAGATAAAAAGGGCAAAAGAGATAGTAAAACTATTTGAGATGCGAAGAGAAAATGGAGTTACAGGCTTTACTCACCCTGAGTACGGCTTTATAGACGAGCCAATATATAAAGGTGCTTTAGCACTTTTATAAAAATAATAAATTTACTATTCAACCGTGTTGTAAGAGCGGTCACCTACATCTCCTAGACCTGGAATTATGAACTTGTTACTATTTAGTCTTTCATCTATCTGTGAAATATAGATATCAACATCAGGATGTACAGAGGTTACTACATCTATGCCTTCAGGTGCACCGATAATGTTGAGCATAATTATTTTCATAGGATTTTTACTTTTAATAAGCTCTATCGCATCGCACATTGAACCACCTGTTGCTAGCATCGGGTCAACTAAAAGTATAGTTTTTTCTCTACACTCAGGAAGTCTGTCATAATAGAGAACACTTTTATGTGTAATCTCATCTCTTTTCATTGCCAAAAAGCCTGCAGTGCTTTCAGGAAGAAGTTCTATAGCACTATCTAACATAGGCATACCTGCTCTCAAAACAGATGCTACGACTATATTTTTTTCATCAATAGTGCCAAAATTTTGTTCTCCTTGCCAAGTCTTTATGTTCTTTTGGACTAAGGGGAACTCTTTTAATGCTTCATAAACAAGTTGCTTTGTAAGCTCTGCAACTGTATGTCTAAAACGAATGGCATCACTTTTTTGATCTCTTAAGTGAGTAATTAATGTTTTTGTAACTGGGTTTGATAATTCATAAACCATTTGTGTGCCTTAGATAAGCTTTTGTTAAATTGTACTATTGTTAATATTTAATAGCTCTTTAAATAAGCGCTTATACTTTCTCCCAAAAAGTGCCTTGTGGGGTGTCCATTATGTTTACTCCAAAGGATAATATTTCATCTCTGAGTTTATCAGAAGTTGCAAAGTCTTTCTCTTTTTTTGCCACATCTCTTTTTGATATTAGCTCTCTTAGCTTCTCTTTAGTCGCCTCATCTACCCCTGATTGGAAGTATTCGTAAGGATTTTTAACACCAAAACCTAAAATTTCTTTTATAAAAGCAAGGTTTGAAATAATCTCTTTTTTAAGCACTTTATGTTTGCCAGCACTATCAAGAGTCTCATTTGCATTTGATATCATCTCATCAATGAGGCTTAGTGCTAAAGAGATGTTCATGTCATCACTTAGAGCTTCTAAGAGTGCATCTTTAAACTCACTTGCATCTGTTGATCCACTAAGTCCAAAGAGTCGTTTTTTTAGTCTGTAGATCTTGTCAAGTCTTTTTTTAGCAAGATCTAAGTCCACAGTGTTGAAGTTAAAGTTGCTTCTATAATGAGTGCTAAGAAGATAAAACCGTAAAACCTCTCCATCGTACTCTTTTAGCGCATCTTTGAGAAAAAAGCTATTGCCCAAACTCTTTGACATCTTTTGGCCATCTATGTTTACAAAACCGTTGTGCATCCAGTAAGCAGCTAGTGTGTGATCTGTTGCACATCTTGTCTGTGCAGCTTCATTTTCATGGTGAGGAAAGAGTAGGTCTGCTCCTCCGCCGTGGATATCTACACTAAACTTAAGATTAGGCTTTGCTAAATGTTTTTCTATCATAGCAGAACACTCAAGATGCCAACCTGGGCGACCCTTACCATAAGGGGAGTCAAATGTAACACTTCCATCTTTTATACTCTTCCAAAGAGCAAAATCAGCACTGCTTCTCTTTTGTGATGAGCTCTCAACTCTTTGAAGTTTATCTTCTTCTTCTTGGACTCTTTTTGAGAGGCTTAGATACTCAGCATCGCTTGAAGTATCAAAATATACATCTCCATCTTCTGTTTTATAGGCGTGATTTTTATCTATGAGTCTTTGGATAAACTCTATCATGGCATCTAGCGACTCTGTAGCTTTTGGCTCAATATCTGGTCTTATAACTCCAAGCTTTGACATCTCTTTATGATAAGCCTCAGTGTAAAACTCTGTTATCTCTTTTATAGTTTTGTTCTCTTGCTGTGCTTTTTTTATAATCTTATCATCAATATCTGTGATATTTCTAGCATAAGTAACCTTGTATCCATTCGCACGCAAAACTCTACAAAGCAGGTCAAAAACTAAAGCACTCTTTGCATGACCTAAGTGAGCATCATCATAGACTGTTGGACCGCAAACATATAGTGTTACATTGTTTTTATCTTGAGGGATGAATTCTCGTTTTATTTTTTGTTGTGAATCGTAAATCTTCATATAAATCTTTTTAGTTTAAATTTTGTCGAATTATAGCACAGAGATAAAACTCTTAAAAGCTAAAAGCAAGAGACTTAAAGCTGTAGAGCCAACTATGAGATATATTATGTTTTTTAAGCCTAGCATCTCTAAAAAGTCTTTTATGCCAAAGGCTTTTACAGTCAGAGTGAAGCCCGCAAAACCGCTGATAGTCCCAGCTAATGCTAATCCAGCGGCTCCCATTGGAGCTATAAGTGTTAGTGCAAAGATAACATAGAAAAGAAGTGAAAATGTTGCTATCTTTGCAGCGTGGAGTTGTCTTTCATTTGCATATAACCAAAGCAAAAAGAGTTTTTGAAGTCCAAGTGGCAGAAGTCCTATCATATACATCTGAAGAACTGTACTTGAGTTTGTCGTGTCCTCTGCGGTAAATGAACCTCTCTCAAACAAGAGCCAAACTATCTCATGAGAGAGTATGATGCCACCAATGGTGCTTGCAGTTAGTAAAAATGTTAAAAACCAAAAAGCCTTTTTCATATAGGCTTTCGCTTCGTTGTTTTGTTTGTTTTTAATATATCTAGCCACACTAGGAAAGAGTGCTATGGAAGTTGCAATAGCAAAAAGTGCTAGTGGGAGTTGAAAGATACGGTTTGCATAGTAGAGATAGCTGATGGAACCAGTTGCTAGAAATGATGCTAAGATGGTGTCTAAAAAAGCACTAACTTGTGGAGTTGAGTTGCCCCACATCGCAGGAAAAAACTGCTTTTTAAACTTTTTTGATTCTTCTTTTATGTGAATGGATTTTGTTTTTATGTACTTAAAACCACCATACAAAGGTTTAAAAAGGCCTAGTTTGTGTATAGCTATTAAGTGTACGATGAGCTGTAAAACCCCACCTATAACTACACCAAAACTAAGGTAATAAACTATCTCTAGTTGAGATTTGTCTTGTGAGAGTAGTAGAGCTAAAATAAGAGAGATATTTAGCAGTGCAGTTGAGAATGCTGTTGTTGCAAAGTGTTTTTTGTATTGAAGCATTGTACTTAAAAAAGTCATTATAAAAATGAGTGGAAGATACCAGAAATTTATAGCAACAAAAGGGGATGCAAGCCTTATAGTTTCATCATCAAAACCTATAGCTATGGTTTGAGTGGCAAGAGATGGTAGAATGTTGACAAGCAAAGTTATTATAAGAATTATTGATAAAAAGATTAAAAAAATACTTGCTGAAAAAACGGACTTGTGTTTAGAGTGTGCATAAGCTGGAATGAATACTTGTGTAAAGGCACCCTCTGCAAAGATTCGGCGAAAAAGATTTGGTAATTTAAAAGCGATAAAGAAAATATCGCTATAAACACTCGCACCCAAAGCCGAGGCAGTGAGTAAATCTCTAAGAAATCCAAGTATTCTAGAGAAGAGTATTCCGAAACTATTTGTAAAAATGGATCTAAACATAAAAGGGCTACTTTGTCTCAATATTGTCTTGATTTTGTCGATATTTCGCTATATTTACGAAAGTTTAACAAAGATTAGATTAAAATGTATTATAAAAATTATTTGGTAGGTAGTTATGGCAATATTTGCTTCTGGCAAAAAAGGTACTCAATCATCACAAACTAAGATTCGTCCAACTGTTGTGCGAACTCAAAACGTTGCAAAGGAGTTGATTTCTATTGCAAAAAGTAATGACGTTAGTATTCACTCTATTGATTTTAATGTGCTAGAAGTTCAGACATATACAAGGATAAACAAGGATAATGAAGAAGTAGATTGGGAAGAGGCTACAGATGAAGAACTACAAAAACTACTAACTAAAGAAAACCTACTTAACAAAAACTTTGGTCTAAAGCAGATGTACGAGATAGAGATTTTTTCTAAAGTAGAAGGTGATCCATATCAAGATTTTCATCTAGCAATTGGTGCAAATGCTACTAAGTGTAAAGTATATCTAAGCATAAAAGAAGATTCACAAATCTCATATAACAAAAATTTTGAGCAAGATTTAGTCACTCTTATAAATAAAAGTAAGGTTCGTGCAAATATTCTTATAAATGTTTTTGACACAATGATGCCAAGTGTTGTGTCAAAAATAACAGCATATGTAAGAGTTCAAGAGAGTGCAAGATATGAAAAAAGCGAAATGCATCTTGTAGCTGAGTCCTATGAACCTATACTTACAAAAAATGACGCTTTAATACTTCATTATGAAAAAAAAGAAAATATTGATGATAATGAAAAGATAGACTATGCAAACAGAGGCTTTATAAAGAGTGTAAAAAAAGACGAACTTCTTATGGAATACATCAGAGCAAAAAAAGGAACACCTGGTAGAAACTGTAGAGGTGAATTTTTAGAACCAAAAGAACCACTAGAGTCAAATACTCCTACTTTTACTACTGATGAGACTATCAAAATTATAGAGAGTGATGATAAGATAGAGTATAGAGCAGTTGAAAATGGATATATAGTTCTTGATGCCAATGCTTATACTATAAAGTCTGATATAGATATAGATGAGATTAGTTTTAGGTCTACTGGAAATATTCACGCTGGCGTTGACTCTGATGTAAATATTAGCGTAACAGAGAGTGATGTTATGAAAGATGCTATTGGGACTGGTATGGAAGTTGAAGTCAGTGAGATAGAGATAGAAGGAAATGTCGGTCCAAATGCTCAGGTAAAAGCACTAAAAGCAAGTGTTGGCGGACAAACACACAAAACGGCGAGTATAAAAGCAGATAACTTGCGCATAAATGTTCATAAAGGAAAGGCGTATGGAAAAAATATCCATATAACAAGACTAGAACACGGAGAGGTAACTGGAGATGTAGTCGATATCGTCCAATGTGTAGGTGGACATATAAGAGCAAAAGAGGTAACCATAGAGAGATGCGGTTCTTATGTTAATGCTGTTGCATCTAGATTTATTGAGATAAAAAAACTTCAAGGTAGTGAAAATACTTTTGTTATAGATCCACTTCTTAAAGGCTCTGTTAAAGAGGGGCTAAACCAAAACAAAGAAGAGATTTCAAAGCTAAAAAAAAGTGTAAAAAACATAAAACAAGAGATAGAACAATATACAGAAATGGTTCAAAACAATAAAAAAGCTTTTGAGGATGTAAAAAAACGACTTCTTCATTATAAAAAAAACAATGTAAAGATGCCATCTTCGTTTATAAAACAGTACAATAATTTTAAAAAAGCGAGAGAACATTTAGCTAAGATAAAAAAAGAGTTCTCATCTAAGAGAGACTATTTAAATCTTTTGACAACTAAAACTGCATCTTTTCAAGACAATATTTTTAACGCAAGAATTATAAATAGAGACAGATGGACAGAACATAATGAGATAATATTTAAGCTTGTAGACCCACCAATAGAAGTCTCTTTTAAACCACCTGAAGGCTCACATGATAAAATCTTTGCAATAGTAGAATCAGATGATGGAAAATATAAAATAGAGGCGGTAAAAGAGTAGATGATAGTAGGTTTAAGTGGCAATATCATACATAAAGAGCCAAGTCTGGTTCATATAGATGTTAATGGTGTAGTTTATGAAGTTTTTATATCTTTGCATACTTTTTCAGCACTAGGCAGTGATGAAACAAAACTATTTACAAGACATATAGTTCGCGAAGATGCACAACTTCTTTTTGGTTTTTTAGATATGGCTGAGAAAAAAATGTTTGAGAGACTTATAAAAATAAGTGGAGTTGGACCTAAGGTTGCAACCGCCATCTGCTCAACTTATACTCCTAACCAGTTTGCAACTCTTATAAACAACAAAGATATAAATGGCGTAAAAAAAGTACCTGGTATTGGACCTAAGAGTGCGGGGCGGATTTTAGTAGAGCTTAGTGGTTTTGACGCAGAGCTTGTATCATCAGAACAAGTTCCAAAAACCAAAGCCTTTAACGAAGCTAGTGAGGCACTCCAATCACTAGGATTTAAAAAAGATAAAATCTCTAAAGCTCTTAGCTCATGCTCTAGCGAAGATACTTCACTACTTGTAAAAGAGGCTCTAAAACTACTTCAAACTATTTAATGCTATAATCCGAGTTTTAAAACAAGGAAATGTATTTTGAAATTAACAATTTTATTTGGCGGAGCTAGTTTTGAGCATGAGATTAGCATTATAAGTGCTATAACTTTAAAAGAAAAATTATCAACTCATGAACTAAGTTTTATCTTTTGTGATCAAGATCATAAATTTTACCTCATAGAGCCATCAAAGATGAGAGCTAGCACCTTTTCTAAAGGTGAGCATAAAAAGATGCCACAACTTAGCCTTACAAATGGCTACTTTGAGCAAAAGAGTATGTTTAGCTCAACTAAGCATGCAGGTGTTGTTTTAAATCTTATTCATGGAGCTGATGGAGAAGATGGAACAATCCCCTCCTTACTTGATTTTTTTGATATAAAATATATTGGTCCTAGAGTGGATGCTAGTGTTTTTTCTTATGATAAAAGATACACAAAGTGGCTCTGTGAGGCTAAAAAGATAAAGACTATAGAGTATGAAGTTCTCTCATCAAATGAACATAAAAACATAAATATACAGTACCCTATTATTGTAAAACCTGCAAGACTTGGAAGCTCCATCGGCTTGAGTGTTGTAAAAGAAGAGAGTGAACTCGATTATGCTTTAGATGTAGCTTTTGAGTTTGATAGGTCGGTTATAATTGAGCCTTTTATATGCGGTATAAAAGAGTATAATTTAGCTGGTTTTATGGCAAAAGGGGAGTTTCATTTCTCTATAATAGAAGAACCACAAAAAAATGAGTTTTTAGATTTTGAGAAAAAATATATGGACTTTTCTCGCTCAGAGAGTGTAGCAAAAGCAGAACTTAACTCAACAGTTGAGTTAAAACTAAAATCAACTTTTGAAAAAATCTATAAAAATCTATTTGAAGGTGCACTCATTAGATGTGACTTTTTTGTTTTAAACTCAGAGGTATATTTAAATGAGATAAACCCAATCCCAGGCTCCATGGCTAACTATCTTTTTGGCGACTTCGAAACCTCACTAGAACTACTTGCATCATCACTGACAGCCCAAAAAAGAGCAAAAACAAACTACGAGTATATTCACTCAATATCTAAAGCAAAAGGTAAGTAATGGCTCTAAAGTCTATACAGTACAACCAACATACTTTTGATATAAGCTATGAGATACTTAACCATGATGGACCAGTAGACCTAGTGATTTTACCCGGTTGGGGAAGTAACAAGGAGCTTATGAAGAACTCATTTCATCCATATATGGACACATTTCGTCATATCTATATAGACTTGCCAGGGTTTGGAAAAAGCACATCTAGTGTGGCACTTGGTACCAAAGACTATGCAAGGATAGTTGAGCTTTTTATGATTCATATAAATGCCTCAAAAGATATTATTTTGGGTCACTCTTTTGGTGGCAAAGTAGCACTTTTACTTGAGCCTAAGGTTCTCATTCTCGTTGGAAGTACTGGAATAATGGTACCAAAGCCTCTAAAAATAAAGCTTAAGATAGCTATATATAAACTCTTCAAATTCTTTGGACTTGCAAAATTTCGCTCACTCTTTGTTGCAGAGGATGCAAAAAGTTTGAGTGAACCGATGTATCAGACTTTTAAAAATGTTATAGATGAAGACTTGAGTGATGAGTTTAGTTCAAGTGAAGCTAAGACACTTCTATGTTGGGGAGATAAAGACACAGCTACACCACTTAGTATTGCATACAAAATGCAAAAACTCTTAAAAGATTCAACTCTAAAAATTTATGATGGCGATCACTACTTTTTTATGAAACATGCGAAGGAAGTATCTAGTGAGATAGAGAAAATTTTTTTAAAAACTTTGGAGCATAAATAATGGATTTTACATTACTCTTAGCCTTTATTACAAATGTTTTGCTTGTTACAACTCTGGGTTGGTACCTTATTACAAACTTGCAATGGTACGACTATAAACTCTCAAGAGTTATACTAAAGCATCACAAGCCTCATTGGCATATTATATACTTTTTAGTTCCCTTTATGGCTTACTATGCAACCGCAGAATTTTTTCCCATATTTTTTTACTTTGCACTTCTTCCTGCAACCTTTGTGTGGCATAAAAAGCTAGATAAGAAGCTAGTTCTTACATGGCGAGTTAAGAGGTTTTTGATACTTTTAGTCTCTTTGACCCTTTTTCAAGATGTACTTTGTACTATAAAAGATGCTTGTGAAGTTTATGGAGTCTTTATGCCTCTAGCAGTTGCTTATATTGGTAGCGTTATTATAGAGAAGTTTCTTTTTATGGCATTTTACAAAGAAGCAAAAAAGAAGTTAAGCTCTATAAAAGAGCTAGAGATTGTATGCATCACAGGAAGTTATGGAAAAACGAGCATTAAAAACTTTGTAGAGCAGATACTATCACAAAAGTATAGTGTGCATGCAACTCCAAGAAGCGTAAATACGCTAGGTGGAATCATGCGTGATGTAAATGAGTCACTAGCAAGTGATACTGAGGTTTATATCTGTGAAGCTGGAGCTAGAGAGAGTGGAGATATCTATGAGATAACTAACTTTTTAGAGCCTCAAGTTGTTGTTGTTGGCAAAGTTGGTGAGGCGCATATAGAGTACTTTAAATCTTTAAAAAATATTATAGCCGCAAAGCTTGAGATTATGCAGTCACCTAGACTCAAAAAAGCTTTTATCCACAACTCTGTTACAGATGAGCCACACGAGAGAGTTACTTTTTTTGGTGATGGTGTTTCAAATATAGATGCTACTCTTGATGGGACTAGTTTTGAGATGAGTCTTGATGGCGAGGTACTCAAACTTCATACAAAAGTCTTAGGAGCATTTCAAGCTAACAACATAGAAGTAGCAGTGCATATAGCTAAGACTTTTGGACTAAGTAGCCAAGAAATAGCAAAAGCAGTCTCAAACCTAGAGCCAGTTGAACATAGGCTTCAAAAGATAGTAGCAGGTGGTAAAATCATCTTAGATGATGGATATAACGGTAACATAGATGGTATGAAAGAGAGCATCAGACTCTGCTCACTCCATAGTGGTAGAAAAGTTATAGTTACTCCAGGACTTGTTGAGAGCAGGGATGAGTTAAACTTAGAGCTTATAAAAGAGATAAATGCAGTCTTTGATATAGTTATAGTTACCGGCTCACTAAACGCTAAACTCTTTGAGAAAAACATAAGTGTTAAAAACAAAATCATGCTACACGATAAGTCAAAAATTCAAGATGTTTTAGCATCTCAAACAAAAGCAGGGGATATCATACTTTTTGCAAATGATGCACCGAACTTTATATAGGTTTTGATATGAATGAAGCCCAAACGCGAACTAATTTAATAGATGATGAGTTAAATAAGTGCGGTTGGGATGTTAAAGACATAACTAAAGTCATCCAAGAGTATGAGATAAAACTAGATGAGTATTTACCTGAGTTTTTTAACAAAACTAAAAGGTATGTAGACTATGCTCTTATAAACAGAGTTGGAGAAGTTATCGCCATAGTTGAAGCTAAAAGAGAGGACAAAACTCTAGGAAGTGCTAAAACACAGGCTCATTACTACGCTCAGCGTATAAAAAAAACTCAAGGTTTTGCTCCGTTTATCTACATAACAAATGGACATGAGATAGAATTTTGGGACTCAGAAAATTATCCCTTACGAGAAGTTTTATCTTACCACTCTTTAGATGATTTGGAGACTTACTCAAAGCGAAATAACAACAACACCAAACTCTCCCCAGAACTTATAAACAAAGAAATTGCAGGAAGATACTACCAAGTAGATGCTGTTACAAAAACACTCCAAGAGCTAAATGAAAACAAAAGAAGTGTTTTGTGGGTTATGGCAACTGGAACAGGAAAAACCAGAACAGTTATCTCTTTAGTTGATGTTTTACTTCGTGCTGGCAAAGTTAAAAGAGTTTTGTTTTTAGCAGATAGAAGAGAACTAGCTGCTCAAGCCTTTGATGACTTTAAAGAACACATGCCAAACCAATCAAGACAACGCATAGAATCAGATAATTTTGAAAAAGACAAACGCATCTATGTCTCAACTTTTCAAACTATGATGAGTCTTTTAAAAACTACAGATATAAGCCAAGGTTTCTTTGACTTAATCATCGCAGATGAGAGTCACAGAAGCATCTACAACTACTACGGACAACTCTTTTTAAAGTTTGATGCCATAAAGATGGGACTTACTGCAACTCCAGTAGAGTTTGCAGATAGAGATACTTACAAGTTTTTTGGTACCGATGGAGGAAATCCTACTTTTGCATACACTTATGAAGAGGCTATAAAAGATAAGTTTTTATCGCCTTATGATGTTGTAGATGTAAAAACAAACTTTTTAGCTGATGGCATCAAGTTTGAGATGCTACCAAAAGAAGAACAAGAAAGACTTTTAGTTGATGGCTACGATGCAAGTGAGATAGACTTTGAGGGAAGTGCAGTTGAGAAGATGGTTAAAAATGATGATACTAACCGTAAAATCTTAACCACACTTATGGAAGATGGATACAAAAACCCTCTGACAAACCTACCAGCAAAGACAATCATCTTTGCCATAAACAGACCTCACGCAAACAGACTTGTAAAACTTTTTGATGAGCTTTACCCTCACTATAACTCAGAGGTCGCAAAAGTGATAACTTCAGACCTTAACAACGCTGATGAGCTGATAAAAGAGTTTAAAGATAAGTATGAAAACAACAACTCCAAGTTTAGTATAGCTATCTCTGTGGGCATGTTAGATACTGGCATCGATGTTCCAAAAATCATGAACCTTGTCTTTGCAAAACCCGTCTTTTCAAAAGCTAAGTTTTGGCAGATGATAGGGCGTGGAACAAGACTCTATGATGGAGATTACAAAAAAGAGAAGTTTGTTATCTTTGACTTTTGGTCTAACTTTGAGTACTTCAACGAAAAACCAAGTGGAGAGGCTCCAAAAGAGCAGTCGAGTCTTCACAGACAGATTTTTGAGCAAAATCTAGTGCTGTTAAAAAATCTAAGTGGAGATAACTTTGAGACTATAAAAAGAGAAGTTAAACAACAACTAGATGCCATACCAAAAGATGACTACTTTGTTAAAAAGCACTCAGCAGAGCTAGAGCCATTTTTAAAAGAGTTCGATGACAATCTCTCACGACTTAGTAGCATCTCTAAACTACTTGATAGAATCACAGTTCAAAACTACTCTGAGTTAAGGTTTAGACTTCAAACTAAAAAACTACAAACCTACAAGATAATCCAAGACGATGAAAAACTACAAAAATCCATTGAGAAAATTGTAAGCGATGTTTTAAGACTTCAAAAAACCATCTCAGCAGTACAGATGCAAGAAGAGCTAATAGATGAGGCAGAGGAGGGTACTTTTTGGCTAGAGCTTGATTTTGTGGAGTCAAATGCTACTACAAATATCTTAGCACCGCTTATGGTTTACAAGTCTAAAAGAGTAGATGCAAAAGAGTACCACTTTGACTTAGCAGATGCCATAAAGAGTAAAACAAACATAGAGATAAACCACTTAAGCGTAAACTTAGAAGCTTATGAAGAGCATATCTTAAAGGTCATACAAAAACTTACAAACGAAAGTTCCACTTTGCAGAAGCTTTTTTTAGGTCTGCATCTAAGCGTTGAAGATATAGATGCACTAAAAGATGAGATGCTCAAAGAAGAGATAGATGCTAAGGTTTTAGGAGAGATGTTTGAGTGTAAGTCTGATGATTTGGTAGAGATATTTCAAAGCATCATAAACAAAAAAGAGTACAAACTCCCGCATCTGCTTGATGAGTTTTTAAAAAACCACTCACTAAGCTCTACTCAAATAGAGTTCATAAAAGCCATAAAACACTTCGTAAAAGAAAAGCATGACATAACGAGAAAAGACCTAGTACAAAACCCATTTACAAAGTTCCACAAGATGGGAATACAAGGAGTCTTTCAAGGCTCACTTATGAATGAACTCGTACAAATAATAGACGATAAAGAAGATAGTAAATGATAGATAAATTGCCTGATGGGTGGAGAGTTGAGAAGTTGGGAGATATAGGAAAGGTATTTACTGGTTCATCAGCTCCACAAGATACTAAGTATTTTGAAAATGGTAATTATCCATTCGTAAGGGTCAGTGATTTATCAGATAAAAAGTTTAATAATAATTTACAAGATATTAGAGATTATATAAATGATATTTGTTTAGATGAAACAAAACAAACATTTGCAAAGAGTGGAACTATTCTATTTGCTAAAAGTGGGATGTCTGTTAAAAACAACCATAGAGCAATTTTAGGAAGGGATGCTTATATCGTTTCACATTTATGTGCTATATACTTAGAGAATGAGATTACAAGAAAATTTGTATATCAATTACTTTGTAAAATGGATATGGTAAATTTTAGTGATAATGACTCTTACCCTTCACTAAAAACTTCAATAATAAAATTAATTTCAATTCCAATCCCACCACTTCCACAACAAGCCAAGATTGTAAAAGTTCTTGATATTAGCTCGGCTTTGATAGATAAGCAAAAAAAGCTTATAAAAAACTATGACCTATTTTTAAAATCAAAGTTCATAGAGATGTTCGGTGACCCTATAAAAAATCCTATGGAATGGGAAGTTGAAAAGCTGGAAAACCTAGGAAAATGGAAAGGTGGAGGAACGCCATCAAGACAAAACCCAGAATATTTTAAAGGAAATATACCGTGGATAACTACAACATCACTTGGAAAATTATATATAGATAGAAAAAATGCTGTTGAATTTATTACAAATGAAGCAATTCAAAATAGTGCTACTAAAATAATTCCAATAAATTCTATAATTATAGGAACAAGGGTTGGTGTTGGAAAAGTATCAATTAACACTGAGGAATTATGCAGTAATCAAGATATTATGTCCTTAACAAACATCACAGACAATGTAATACCGATTTATATATTTTATTTTATACATTTTTATAAAAAAGTTCTAAAATCTCAACAAAGAGGGGCTACAATACAAGGCATCACAGCCCCTGTTCTAAAACAACTCAATATATCTATACCCCCAATAACCCTACAAAACAAATTCGCATCCATAGTAGAAAAAACAGAACTCATAAAAGAAAAAGAGAACAAAAAACTAAAATCACTACAAACTCTACACGATAGCCTGATGCAAAAAGCTTTTAAGGGAGAGATAGGATGAATAGCTATATACAAATAATTCAAAATATCCTTAAAAAGCAAAATCGTTATGACTTAGTTTTGAAAATAGAAAATTGTTACTTCAAAGAGCATCAAAGCGATGCTAGTAGCGGAGAAATAAATCTTTTTGTTCATCCAAACTATTACCTTGACTTTGTGCAACTAAATAAAGATGATTTATCTTTGTTGATTCAGCTTTTCAATGGACTAACGGATTACGATTATGAAATATCATCTATTGTTTTTACAATAGATACCAATAGAGCTGTAGAAAAAGTTAATGATACTGTTTATATATTTGTAGATGAAGCAGGAGATATGGACTTTTCAGTAAATGGCTCAAAACATTATATGTTTAACTTTTTAGTAAAAAAAAGACCCTTTAATCTACATGAATATATATCTAGCTATAGGTATTCGCTTTTAGAGAGAAACCTAGACCCATTAAATGGAAAAAGATTAAACATAGAGAGTTTTCACGCTCATAATGACAATAAATTTATAAAACATGAACTATTTAACATCATCTCAACATTTAATGAAAATGATGTAAAACTTTACTCTTATATACTTGAAAAACCAAAAGTCACACCCGATAAACGCAAAGAAAATGATAAGTTTTACATAAACAATCTAAACCATTCTATACAAAGATTACTTGATAAAATAGGCATAACAAGCAACATAATCATAATAACAGATAATCTACCTGTGCATAAAAATAAAGCAAAGCAAATAGGGGCGTTAAAAAAAGGGCTTAAAGAGTATATAAAACATAACAACTTAAATATAAGATATGACATTTTTCATCACTGTAGTGCATCAAGTGCAAACTTACAGATAGTTGATTATATGGGTTGGGCAATATATAGAAAATATGAGCATTTACAAGATAATTACTATAATAAAATCAGTAAATATATAATAGATGAAGATGTAATGACAAAAGACAGAACGGATAGTTATTATGAAAGATGACCCATTCTACCTATCACAAACGCTAATTTGCAAAGCCTCCCTTGGAGTCTTGTCAGTAGATGGGAACTTTGCGAGAATTATACAAGAAAATATAGAAATTGTAAAGAGATTAAGAAATTCGGAATTTCCGATTTTTCTATAAACTAAAAATGAAAAGTAGGGAAAATAATGTTCGTAAGAAGTGAAGTAAAAAGTAAAATAGACAGCATCTGGAATAAGTTTTGGAGTGGTGGCATCGCAAACCCTCTTAACGCCATAGAGCAGATAAGTGCACTCATCTTTTTAAAGATGCTAAGTGAAAGAGATAACCAAAAGAAACTCCAAGCATCGTTTACTGGCGAAGAGTACGAATCTATCTTTAAAGATGAGAAGATGGCTTCATGGGATGAGTTTCGCGAGCTTGATAGTGAGTCGATGATGCAGAGTGTTCGAGACAAAGCATTTCCTTTCATAAAAAACTACAACGAGGGGAGTGAGTTTAACAAGTCTCTTAAAGATTTGGCTTTTATCATCACTAAACCATCTTTGCTTAGTGAGACTGTGGAGAGCATCCAAGAGATATTTAACATCTTAGAAAAAGATGAAAAAGGTTTTATGGATAGTTTGGGAGATATGTATGAGTACTTGCTAAGTGAGATAAGCTCAAGCGGAAAAAACGGACAGTTTCGTACACCTAGACACATCATACAGATGATGACAGAGCTTGTAAACCCACAAATAGGCGAGAGAGTTTTTGACCCGAGTGTGGGAACAGCAGGGTTTTTAGTAAGTGCATATACTCACATGTTAGCTCCATATACTAAAAAAGATGGAACTTTAGGGGCAAATCTCTCAGACAAAGCATCTTGGGATAAACTCTCAAATGATACTTTTTATGGAAATGATAGCGACATAAGTATGATACGAATATCTATGATGAATATGATGCTCCACGATATTCAAAACCCGCATATAAAACAGATAGATACACTCTCTAAAAACTACAATGAAAAAGACAAATACGAAGTAGTTTTAGCAAATCCTCCATTTAAGGGAAGCATCGACAAAGATGATAAAAATGATGGCTTTAGCATCTCATCTACAAAAACAGAACTTTTGTTTGTTGACCTGATAGTTAGAGTTTTAGATGTTGGTGGAAGATGTGGAGTTATCATTCCTGATGGCGTTTTGTTTGGAAGCTCAAACGCACATAAGATGCTAAGACAAAATCTACTAGAGAAAAACGAGCTAAAAGCTGTAATCTCGATGCCAAGCGGAGTCTTTAAACCTTATGCGGGAGTCTCAACTGCTGTTGTTGTCTTTGTAAAAGGTGGTTCAACAGAGAAAGTCTGGTTTTATGATATGCAAGCAGATGGTTACACTTTGGATGACAAAAGAAATGTTACAGAGATAAATGATATACCAGACATCATAAAAAACTACGCTCTTAAAGATAAAGCCGACTACAAAGAGAGTAAAAAACACTTTTTTATAGATGCACAGCAAATAAAAGAGAATGATTATGACCTATCCATAAACCGCTATAAAACCATAGAATATGAAGAGATAGAGTACGCATCTACGAGTGAGATACTAGAAGAGATAGATAAACTTTCAACAAGTATAGAGTCTAACTTGGTAGAGCTTAAAGAGCTGTTGTAATGATAGATAAAGGCATAAAATATTTAGGCTATTTTACAGCTTTTATCTTGAGTTTTTTAGTTTTGCTCGTAGTTTATGATGCTACTTCTCGTTACTTTTTCTCAGGCGGCTCTATTGCTCTTCAAGAGTTGGAATGGCATCTCTTTGATGTTATTATCCTTTTTGGAATTGCTTATACTTTAAAAGAGAATGCTCATGTTCGAGTAGATATATTTTACGCGTCTTACTCAAAAAAGAAAAAAACTATCATAAACATCATCTCTTCACTCTTTTTCGTGCTTCCTTTTTCATGTATGATAGTCTACATTGGCATCGATTTTGTAGCTCTTAGTTTTGCTCAAAATGAAGCTTCATCAAATCCTGGAGGTTTGGAGTATAGGTTTTTAGTAAAGTCACTTCTTCCTCTGTCTTTCTTTTTTTTAGCACTTGTCGCAATTAATGAAGCCTATAAAGATATCAAAAGTTTAAGAGAAGATGCAAAGAGTAATGAGTCTAAAGAGTATGATGGGGCTATAAAGTTATGATGGCGATTTTTATATTTGTAACTGTTTTAGCACTTTTGCTTTTAGGCATCCCTGTAGCCTTTGTTTTTGGAAGTGTGGCTATTTTCTTTGCTTTTTTCATACCAGAGTTAGGTTTTGGCATCTTTGATATCTTATCTCTTCGCATCTATGGCATCATGAGCAACTCAACGCTGATGGCAGTTCCACTTTTTATAGCCATGGGGCTTATATTAGAGAAATCAAAAATGGCTGAGCGACTACTCATATCCATGAGTGCTTTGTTTCGTGATATCCGTGGAGGACTAGCTGTTAGCGTAGTCTTAGTCGGTGCTATGCTTGCGGCTTCAACTGGCATAGTCTCTGCATCTGTAGTTATGATGAGCGTTATAGCTCTTCCACTTATGCTTCGTGCTGGATATGATAAATCTTTAGCATCTTCGACAGTCGTGGCATCTGGAACACTTGGACAAATCATTCCGCCTTCCATTATTCTCATCATCTTAGGCGATGTTATGAGTGTAAGTGTTGGCGAACTTTTTATGGGAGCGGTTTTGCCTGGAGCTCTTTTAGTTGGTCTATATATTGCGTATATACTAATCCGTTCCTATTTTTCGCCAGAACTAGCTCCAATCCCAAAAGAGGTTAAAAAAGTATCTAAAATAGAGATATTTTTCTCTATAATTCCACCACTCCTTTTGATGTTCTCAGTACTAGGAAGTATCTTTGCTGGCATCGCATCTCCTACCGAGTCTGCCGCTTTTGGAGTTATTGGTGCGATAATTTTAAGTGCAATCAACAGATCACTAAATTTTGAGATGCTAAAGTATGCCTCACTAGGAAGTGTAAAGTTAAGCGGCATGATATTTATGATACTCATCGCATCTACTGCCTTTTCTCTTGTGTTTAACGAACTTGGAGGGACTGACGCTATAGTTGAGTTTTTTCATGAAGATATTGGAAATGTTTGGTTTTTTATAGCGATCTCGATGCTAATTATCTTTGTAGCTGGTTTTTTCATAGACTTTATAGAGATATCGTTTATCATAGTACCTATCTTGGTCCCTGTTATGATAGGCTTTGGGATTGACCCTCTCTGGTTTGCAATCCTTATAGCACTAAACCTACAAGCCTCATTTTTAACTCCACCCTTTGGGCTTTCACTCTTTTTTCTAAAAGGTGTAGCAGGAGATAGTGTAAGCTCTAGTGAGATATATAGAGGCATCATTCCTTTTATACTCTTACAAATCTTAACCATAGGGCTAGTTATGATATTTCCAGATTTGGTTTTTGCTTTTGTATGATTTTAGATTTTAAAGCTCCACAGTGCGAAGCTGAAGCATCGCTTCCGGAAAGTTCTATAAACTTTAGCAAAATTATCTCTTTTTATAGAGTAATGGACTAAACTATAGCTACAAAATAAAAAAAAGAGACAAAGATGAAAAATATTTTATATGCGCCGTGGAGAGATGAGTATATTGCTGGTAAAAAGATAGAGGGTTGCGTTTTTTGTCATATAAGCACTCATGCAAAAGAGGATAAAAAGTCGCATGTTCTCTACAGGGATGAACACTGCTTTATGGTTATGAATATATATCCTTACACTCCAGGACATTTTATGATAATCCCTCACAAACATACAGATAAATTAGAAGAACTAGATGAGGCAACATGGCTACATATGAGTCTTTTGGCTCAAAAGGGCGTTAGGCTTTTAAAAGAGGGCTTAGGTGCGAAGGGTGTAAATATAGGTATGAACTTAGGTAAAGGTGCAGGAGCTGGGATAGCTGAGCATATTCATATGCATCTAGTTCCTAGATGGAGTAGGGATACAAACTTTATAACAGCCCTAGCAAACACAAGAGTTTACTCAACTGACTTTAAGAAGATTTATAAAAAAATAAAAAAACTAACTAAAAAATATATATAAGTTTAGTCTTTTTTCTTACTCTTTAGAACAAAGAAAAAGATTACTAGTATCACAACAAGGACTAGTGATCTAACTACAATAGTCGTTGCATCTAACTCTTCCATGTTTTGCCTTTAAATAATTTCTTGATTGTTTAGTTTGTGCGTTTATGTGGATGGGGTAGAGGGATTCGAACCCCCGAATAGTGGCACCAAAAGCCACGGCCTTACCGCTTGGCGATACCCCAATAAAATAATGGCAAAATTCTATCATACAAAACTTAGAATTGTCTAAAAGTGCGGGGTAATTAAGGTTAAATATTGGCAAGTTAGATTGAATGGAAATTTCACTTGATATTAGAATTGGAGAGCTATCAATAGAGCTATCTTTTTAAGAAACACTCAAACTTCTTTTAGTATGAAATCTGAGACTAATGAGCTCTTAGGCGAGATGAGAAAGGGTGGTATAGCTCTTTTTGAGAGTGGCAAAGCTGTAGTCATTTCCACATTGACTTGGCAATAGAAACTAATAAAAATTTAACTACACTAGAGACTTTTCAAAAAGAAAGTCCTTTGTTGGATATGAAAAAAATCTATGCAAACAATCAAAATATGCTACAAGAAGATAATAAAGAAAAAGAAGATGAAGATATCATGGCTCAACTACAAAAGAAGTTGAAAATCCTTGAAGCAAAACTCTCTCATGCAAAAGAGAGCGAGAAGGCAGCTATCCAAGCACAGATAGGAGTCTTACTCTCTCAGATGGTTTCGCTTTTAGATACTTAACTAAAACCGAAAATTTCAATAAAAATTAATTTTGTTTTTTATTCTTTTTTTCTCTCTTGCTAGTAAAGAGAGTGCCTTTGTTGTGCACACCATCTATCAAAAACTCTCTAGCGGACGTTAAATCATAGCCATTGCATAAAAACATCTCTCTACCTTTATCCATAAGGTATTGGGCAGCTTTGAGCTTCGTGACAATTCCACCTGTAGCAAATTGAGAATTTGGAGTATGCACTTGATTTAACTCTTCCTCTTTTAATTCAGTTACAAATTTTCTTATTTTTGCTTTAGGATTATCTTTGGGATTAGAATCGTAATAACCATCAATATCGCTCAGTATTATAAGCATATCAGCTCCTGTGTAGTAAGCAACATGGGCAGATAATTGATCATTGTCCCCAAATAGTTGATCTGGAGTTGTTGAAATATCATTTTCGTTAACAATAGGTAAAATATCATGTTTAAATGTTCTATCGATAATATCTTGAAAAATTCTAGTATGTACTTTTGAATCAAAATCTTCTTCTGTCAAGAGTATTTGAGAAATAGTTACATCATAAATATCAAACATATTTTTATAAGAACTCATCAAAACAGATTGCCCGACAGAAGCTAAAACCTTTTTACTTGTAGGTATAGTTCTGTTTAATTTAACTGCCGTATATCCAGCAGATACAGCACCAGATGATACTAAAATAACTTCATATTTTTTTCTAGCTTCAGTAATTAAAGAGACAAGACATAACATCCTCTCTTCTGCTATATTTGTTGTTTCTGTTAAAACACTGCTTCCAACTTTGATAACTACTCTTTTCATTTTTCCCCTCTTTTGTAATAATTGCTTTTAGGTGTTAAATTCTCTGTATAAGTCTCTTACTAGATCCTAAATCAAAACAAGAGAATCACTTTTTGATCAACCCTCTTGTCATTGTGGGCTTGACCCGCAATCCAATTTATGAAACAACCAGAGCATCATATTGAGACTAACATAAAAATAGTTAATATTTATTGAGTGATTTAAATACTTTGGAATATTTCGTATATTTAAACTCTATCTTAATATAGTAAAAAAAGATGGTTTTAATCGAGGTATATGTGATTGGTTGCGGAAGCAGGATTTGAACCTGCGACCTTCGGGTTATGAGCCCGACGAGCTACCGAACTGCTCTATTCCGCGGTGCACCTATAAAAAATAGGGAGTTGTGGATGGGGTAGAGGGATTCGAACCCCCGAATAGTGGCACCAAAAGCCACGGCCTTACCGCTTGGCGATACCCCAACATTAAAAAATGAAAGAATTGGTTGCGGAAGCAGGATTTGAACCTGCGACCTTCGGGTTATGAGCCCGACGAGCTACCGAACTGCTCTATTCCGCGGTGTTAACAAACAAGTCCAATATGTTTGTTGGAGCGAAATTATAGGCAAAAGAGTTGGTTTTGTCAAGTGATTTTAATAAAAATATTTAAAACTTAACTTTTTGTGAATAATTAGTCTTTTTTTCATAAAACCTAAATCTCTTATGATAGTTGAGATTAAACTATCTTGTGTATAATTCTTAAAAATATATTTTAAAAAAGAAGAGTAAATGACACCTACACAAAGAGTAATTCAGGCGATAGATGAGATAAAAAAGGGCAACATGGTCATTATGATAGATGATGAAGATAGAGAAAATGAGGGTGATTTAGTTTATGCATCAGCTTTTTCTACACCTAAGCATGTAAATTTTATGGCTACACACGCAAGAGGACTCATTTGTGTTGCTATTAGTAAGCCTATAGCCTCAAGATTAGAACTTAACCCAATGGTAAGTTCAAACACATCCTCTTATGAGACGGCTTTTACAGTCTCTGTTGATGCAAGAGATGCACTAACTGGTATCTCAGCGAAAGAGAGAGATGATACAATTAAAATCCTTGCAAACCCAATCTCAAATGCAGATGAGTTAGTAAAGCCAGGTCATATTTTTCCACTTATTGCTAAAGATGGAGGTACGCTCGTTAGAACTGGACATACTGAGGGTTCTGTTGATTTGTGCCGTTTAGCTGGGCTGAATGATTCTGCAGTGATTTGTGAGATAATCAAAGAAGATGGAACAATGGCGAGACGTGATGATTTAGATGTTTTTGGAGAAGCACACAATCTAAAGACAGTTTTTATCTCTGATATAGTTGAGTATCGCCTAGCTAATGAGAGACTTGTAAAGGAAGTAAGTGTAGAAGAGATTGAGTTCTTTGGTGTCAAAGTAAAACAACACAAGTTTGAAGATCACGACAAGATAGAACATACTGCTATAGTTTTTTACTCTGCATCCGAGATCTCAAATGTGAGAGTCCACAATGTTGTCCCTGATATTGAACTTCTACTAAATCAGAAAAAATATAACAACCTTATAAATTCAATAGACTATCTCAAAAAAAACAGTGGTGTCTTAGTCTTTATAAACAAGACTAACCATCAAGACAATGCTGCTATGAAAGAGATAGGAACAGGTGCACAGATACTAAAATCTCTAGGAGTATCAAAGATGAATCTTTTAACTTCACTAAAACAAGCTGAGTTTGTAGGACTTAGTGGCTTTGGGCTTGAAGTTAATGAGACTATAAATATCTAAGCACTTTAAATGCGGTATAAACCATGAGAGTTACTCCAGCGCTTATAGTTGATGATAGTCCTATGATTATCAAGATTATAAAAAGATCACTTCTAACAAATAAGATAGATGGATACTACTTTAGAGATGACTCCATCTATAGTGCCTCTGATGGGATGGAGGCTTTTGAAGTTATGGGGAGAGCTCATGATATAAAGCTTATAGTAACCGATATAAACATGCCATACTTAAATGGTGATGAGTTTATAGAGATACTAAAAGATACTGGTAAACTCTCTAACCTTGAAGTCGTTTTTGTAACATCTTCAAGTACACAACTTATCCTAAAGAGCGAGATACAAGAGAGTATCTTGGGCATTATATACAAACCATTTAGATATGAGAGTTTTGTTCAAAAATTTAAAGCTTTGCAAAAACAAAAATCACTCCAAAACATAGAACTCCAAAAGATAAAAACACAGCAAGTTGAGAAAAAAGAGTTTATAGAAAAAATGTGTTATTTATATTTTGGAGATATCGGTATAGACTCTGTCACAGACAACTTAGACACTATTATCGATGAATCATTTTCTAATGCACAAATAACAAAAAATGAGTATCCTGAACTGCTTTACTCCATACTTAGTATATACCTCTTTGAGTCGCAGATTGAACATAAAGTAAGCCATAAAAGAATCAAGTGCATACTAAAGCGTAAAGAAAATTCTTCTCATATAAAGAAGAGTCGCCTAGGGCTTATAGATGGTTTTAAAAAAGAGTTAGATTATGTTAACTCTACAGATTTACGACCATCGGAGATAATAACTGCACTCATCTCACACACTTTTGATACGCTATCAATGTCAACGAGTCATGTAAAGAAATTTTTTCCTATAGATAACAAACTCTACGCTCCACATTTTGAGTATATAATAGAAGAGTTTATCAAGATAGATTGTGAATTTAAAGATGATAGACTTTTTAAACTTATGTCTGAACATAAAGAGATAGAGGAGTTTTCAGAGTTTTTATATCATTTTTTAAAAAATAGAGAGATTTTTAAAAGCATAAAAGCGGTTAGCCTCTCAAAAGTTTTGGGAATTGAGTTAAAAAAACGCTTGAGTAAAATCCTAAAGATAACTTATGCTCTAAATAAGCACTACTGCTCAACTCTTGAGTTTTATATATTTAAAAGAGCTAAAAGTTCAAGTGAGATACATAGGTTTTTTAAGAAAAATATGCCAAAAATCATACCTTGCAGTTCTACATTTCTACACTTTAAGGGTAAGGTGACTACCAAAGAGTTACGAGATTATACGCCATATGAGATGCAGAAGTTGGTAGTAATATCATCAGAGCTAAAAACACTTGAGTTTTTTAAAGGGGCAATTGGTGATGCTTTTAAAAATTGGAGTGTTTTTTGTTTTGCAAAAAATGTGATTTTAGAAGCGTGGTTAGGAAGCAATAAACCAAATAAAATAGTTATAGATTACAATTTTAAGGGCTCTGGCTTTAAAAATGGTGTAGAGTTTTTAAGTCTCTTGTATAAAAGATATCCTCATCTAAAGCATGAAGCTGTTGTAAATGGAGTTTATTTTATAACAAAAGAGCAAAATCAACAAGAGCTTAAAGAGTATAGAGGTGTACTCAAGTTTGCAAAAATTGCATATCCTATTGTTTTTAAAGATGCTTATGAGACGCTGATATATGACTAAGAGACTTTATATCTTTTATGATATATAAGATATAATGCAATAAAAATATAAAAGAGTTAAATGAGAGAGATATTTAAGAGAGTCCAAGACTCTTGTGAGATGATTATAGAGACAAATCTTGAAGCACTTGATGTAAAAGAGATGAATCCTTGGTTGTTTAGTGTGTTTTTAAAGCAAGAAAAAACTGCTGATGAGAAATACGAAGAGTTTTTAGAGACAAAAGAGTCTTTAATTATCGCATTAGAACATCAGGATAGAGCAGTTTTTGTAGGAAGTAGACTCTATGATGGTTGGGCGGAACTTTATTTCTATGCTATGGATTCTAAAAGATTAGATGCTATCACTTCAAAGATACTTACTCCATCTTCGTATGTCTATGAAAGCAATGTTGTAAGAGATACAAAGTGGAATTTTTATGAAAAAGAGCTCTATCCTACCGAGTTGGAATTTTGTCATATTGAGAGTGATAAAATCATCTTTATGCTCGAAGAAGAGGGTGATGATTTGAGTATTAAAAGAGATGTGGAGCATTACCTCTCATTTGAAACTCCATCGCAAAAAGATAGATTTTTGCAAAATCTAGATATTGAAGGCGTAAGTTTTAAAGATGAAATAAGTAGCGATGAATTTGATAATGGTATTGCGCTCATCAAAGTTCACGCACCTACTCAAAAGGAAATTAGTGAAGTGGTAGATGAACTCTACAAAAAAGCAAAAGAGTTTGGCGGATACTATGAGGGCTGGAGTACAACTCTAGCAAGAAAAGAGTAGCCTTTGAGAGAGATGTTTAAGATTGTAGGAGTTATAAACTACCTTATAGTGGTGTTTTTAAACGCTTTTACAGACTTAGGGCATAAAATAATTATACAAAATACTATTTTTAAAGTTTATGATGGCGAGCTGCAGATTATCTTAACTGCCATCGTAAATGCTTTGATACTTCTACCTTTTATCTTACTCTTCTCTCCATCTGGATTTTTAGCCGATAGGTTTGCTAAGAGTGCTATTATGAAATACTCCTCGGCTTTAGCAGTTGTTGTTACGCTCCTTATCACATACTTTTACTACCAAGGCTGGTTTTATAGTGCATTTTTTATGACTTTTATGCTCGCTCTACAAAGTGCTATCTATAGTCCTGCAAAGTATGGATATATAAAAGAGTTAGTAGGTTTGAAGTTTATAAGCCTAGGAAATGGTGCAGTCCAAGCAGTTACTACCATAGCAATATTAAGCGGGATAATCTTTTATACAGTTTTGTTTGAAATCTCTTTAGCTGATAACTTTCAGACAAAAGAGGATGTCTTAAAGGCAATAGCTCCGCTTGGCTGGCTTTTGGTCTTAGGCTCACTTATTGAGTGGTTTTTGGCTTCAAATCTTCCAAATATGATGGTCGAAGCTAGCCAAAAAAAATTTAACTTTAAGAGATACATAAGAGCTGAGTATCTTCAAAAAAATATTAAAACTATTAAGAGAAACAAAGAGATCTTTGACGCCATACTAGCTCTTAGCCTATTTTGGTCTATCTCTCAAGTTGTGCTTGCTATCTTTGGAGAGTTTGCAAAGGGAGAACTTGGTATCACAAACGCTATCTATGTTCAAGGAGCTATGGCAATGGCAGGTTTTGGTATCATAGCCGGTTCATTTCTTGCAGCAGCTTTTTCAAAATACTATGTCAACAGTGGAGTTGCAACCATCGGAGCATTAGGGGTTACTATCATAGTTTTTGTTATTCCATCTTGTGAGTCAATACTAAGTTTAGTCTTGCTTTTTGCTCTTTTTGGAATCTTTTCAGGTTTTATAATGGTGCCACTAAACTCTCTTATACAACTCAAAGCTCCCAGAGTTCATCTTGGCATTATATTAGCTGGTAACAACTTTGTACAAAATATCTTTATGGTCTCTTTTTTACTCTTAACTACTCTTTTTGCGTTTTTTGGAACGAGTGCCATCTCACTCTTTTACCTTATGAGTTTAGTGGGGGCATATCTCTCTTTTATCTTACTGCGTAGATATTTTGTTATCTCTTTTTGGGCACTTGTAGAGATGCTACTTAAGATAAGATATAGATTTCGTTACGAGGGGCTTGAAAATATCCCAAAAAGTGGCGGTGTTTTACTTTTAGGAAATCATGTTAGCTGGATTGATTGGGCGATTATCCAGATTCCAATAGAGAGACGTATCAACTTTATGATAGACAAAGATATCTATAACAACAGATTTTTTAACATAGTACTAAGAAAAGGTTCACTTATACCCATATCAAAAAAAGCTTCAAATGGTGCGTTTAAAGAGGCATCAAAAAGATTAAAAAATGGTAAAATTGTGGCTCTGTTTCCAGAGGGCAGAATAAGCCCTGATGGAGAACTTGGAGAGTTTTACAAAGGATATGAATTTATCTCTAGTGACTATGATGGCTCTATTTGTACTTTTTTTATAGATGGGATGCAGGGTAGTATATTTTCTAAAAAAAGAGAGTTTAAATTTTTTACAAAAAGAGATGTAGTAGTCTACTTAGGAAAACCAGTATGTAGAGATACAAAATCACAAGAAGTACGAGATATTATAAAAAACTTAAAGGATGAACATGAAACTTAACAAGCCTAAGCACTCACTTTTTAAGAATGGTATCTATGCTCTTGAGGGTTTTATAGATATCACAAAAAATGAGACATCATTTAAGTGGCAACTTTTGCTTCTTAGTGTAATGGGTTTGGTGGCTTGGGTTTTACCTCTAAGTTTTGGATACTCTAGCATTTTGTTTATATCTCTATTTTTACCTCTCTTAGCAGAGATTACAAACAGTTCTATTGAGAGAGTAGTCGACCTTGTAACAAGTGACTATCATATCTTAGCAAAGAGAGCAAAAGATGTTGGAGCTACACTGGTTCTTGTGAGCCTTATAGTTACAGCTCTTGTTTGGATTTTTACCCTTTTTGTAGCTTTTGAGTTGGTATAAAGTTAACAAAGGATATGAAATGAGATTATAGTTAACGGTTGAGATTAATTAGACACTATTTGGGAGAAAAATTTTGAAAACAACTTTAATAATTGGCGCTGGCGGAGTTAGCCGTGTAGTAGTACACAAATGTGTACAAAATTCAGATGTGTTTGGTCGTATAGTATTAGCGAGTAGAACTATTGCAAAATGTGACCTTATAAAGAGTGATTTGCCAGATGCAGATATAGAGACTAGAAGCGTAGATGCGGATAGTGTAGATGAGATTATAAAACTTATAGAAGATGTAGATGCGGACATCGTCATAAATGTGGCACTTCCGTATCAAGACCTGACTATCATGGACGCTTGTATAGCTACAAAGACACCATATCTCGATACTGCAAACTATGAGCATCCAGATGAGGCGAAGTTTGAGTATAAACTTCAGTGGGCTAGGGATGAAAAGTTCAAAGAAGCTGGGATAATGGGACTGCTAGGGAGTGGTTTTGACCCAGGAGCTACAAATGTTTTTTGTGCATATGCTCAAAAACACTACTTTGATGAGATTCACACTATAGATATACTTGACTGTAATGCAGGTGATCATGGTTACGCTTTTGCTACAAACTTCAACCCTGAGATAAACCTAAGAGAAGTTAGCTCAAAGGGTCGCTACTGGGAAGATGGAGAGTGGATAGAGACTGAGCCTATGGAGATTATGCAAGTTTGGGATTATCCTGAGGTTGGTCCAAAGGACTCTTATCTGCTCTATCATGAAGAGTTAGAATCACTTGTTAAAAACATCAAGGGCTTAAAACGCATAAGATTTTTTATGACTTTTGGGCAGAGTTACTTAACTCATATGAAATGCTTGGAAAATGTTGGAATGCTTGGCATCAAAGAGGTGGAACACAAAGGCACGAAGATAGTTCCTATGGAGTTTTTAAAAACTCTTCTGCCAGATCCAGCTTCACTTGGTCCTAGAACAACTGGTAAAACAAACATCGGTATTTTAGCCCAAGGCATAAAAGATGGTAAAAAAAGAAAGATATATATCTATCAAGTAAAAGATCATGAAGATTGTTTTGCTGAGACGAACTCTCAAGGTGTCTCATACTCAACAGGAGTTCCAGCTATGATAGGTGCAAAACTTATGTTACAAGGGAAGTGGAGCGGGGTAGGTGTGTTTAACCTAGAAGAACTTGACCCAGATCCGTTTATGGATGAGATGAACAAACAAGGACTTCCTTGGGAGATAAAAGAGATGGAAGTTTAAGAGTATGAAGATTGAAGATATCCAAACTCCATGCTATGTCTGTGAAGAAGAGCTCTTAGAGAGAAATCTTCTCATCTTAGATGATGTGCAAAAAAGAAGTGGAGCTAAGGTTATACTAGCGCTTAAAGGTTTTGCGATGTGGAGTACCTTTGATCAGATAAAAAAGTATCTTCATGGATGTACAGCTAGTGGACTACATGAGGCAAAACTAGCTTACGAGGAGTTTGGTAAAGAGGTTCACACCTACTCACCAGCATTTAAAGGTGAAGAGATAGATGAGATAGCATTTATATCAGACCATATAGTTTTTAACTCTCCAAACCAGCTCTTTAAGTACGCACAAAGAGTAAAAGAGGTAAATCCAAAGATAGAAATCTCACTTAGGATAAATCCAGAGTATTCAGAGTCTCCAAAAGAGATTTATAATCCTTGTGGCATCTATAGTCGCTTAGGCACAACTAAAGCAAACTTTGATGAGGGAGTTTTAGAGTTTGTTGATGGACTAAACTTTCACGCTTTGTGTGAGCAAAATGTAGATGCACTAGAGGGTGTCTTAAGAGCTTTTGAGAGTAAGTTTTCTAAGTATTTTAAAGGTCTAAAATATATAAACTTTGGAGGAGGGCATCACATAACTAAAGAGGGTTATGATGTTGAGCGTCTTATAAAGGTTATCAAAGACTTTAGAGAGAAGTATGGTGTAGAGGTTTATCTTGAACCTGGTGAAGCAGTTGGATGGGAGTGTGGATATCTCATATCTAGTGTTTTGGATATAGTTGATAATGGCATGAAGATAGCAATACTAGATGCTTCTGCTGAGGCTCATATGCCAGATACTATGGCTATGCCATATCGTGCAGAGGTAAGGGGTGCTGCTGAGGCAAATGAAAATGAGTTTACTTATAGACTCGCAGGAAACACTTGTTTGGCTGGAGATATAATGGGAGACTACTCATTTGATAAGCCACTTGAAGTTGGAAGTAGAGTTATTTTTGAAGACCAGATTCATTATACTTTTGTAAAAAGTACAACATTTAATGGTATAAAACTCCCATCATTAGCTATAAAAAGAAGAGATGGTAAGATAGAGGGAGTAAAAGAGTTTGGCTATGAAAATTATAAAAACAGACTCTCATAATATAAAAAAATCTTATCTGTAGTGGATTTTAGGTATGATAATCGAATGATAATTAAAAACAATATATGGAAGATATTTTATCTATTGTCAGTAGTTGCTATTTCTCTCTTAGTGGCATTTCTTTATTTTAACTACAAAGAGATAAATGAGAGACATAGCACTCAGGTGGAGTACTACACTCAAATAGTAGCCAATTCAATAGAAGTGGATTTTATGCAAAAAGAAGTGCTTTTAAGTGTTATTGGCGAGAGAGTATTTAGAGAGTATAAGAGTAATTCAAAAGCCAAAATAGAAGAACTCTTTAATCTCTTGTTAAAGCATAATCCCTACTTAGTTAGTCTCGGTTTAGCTGATGCGAGTGGCCAGGTCTTAATAGCAAGCTCAAATGTAGAAAAAAAAGATATAAACTTTATGCAAAGTGATAAGACTAGCTATGATTTTAAAAGATCACTAAGCTCTGCGCATATGGTAGTCTCAAGAACTTACTATTTTAAAGATATAGGTGAGTGGATTATTCCACTTAGAAAAGCCATAAGAGATGATGATGGAAATATTTTAGGTGTTATTGTGGCTGGCATGAAAAACTCTAAAAATTCTAACTATCTTGATGCGCTTGATCTCTCACAAAACAAGACAGTGGTTGTCTTAAAAGATTTTGATAACAAAGGAGAAATGTACAGACTTTACTATAGCAAACAAGACTCTTCTCATAAAGAGTTATATGAAAAGCCTGTAGACAAAGAGTTGCTCTCTCACGTTAAAGAGAATTTTTATTCAAAGTATGGATACTCTATAGAAGAGTTAAGAGAGGCTCCTAAAACTGTTAGTTTGTTTGTAGACAATCCTCTTGTTGGTCATAATGTAGCGGGTTTAGTTTACAATAAAAAGTATAAGCTTTGGATATCTGTTGGGGGAGATGCAAAAGAGATAAAAGAGGAATTTTTTAGAGAGTCATCACTGCATATCCTGATGTCTATCTTGACTTTTATTGTATTTTTTATCCTTTTTAGGAGTGTTGTTTTATCTGAGAAGCAAAAGGATAGAGAGCTTGTCTATCAGGTTCAACACGACACCCTAACAAATCTGCCAAATAGAATCTATATGTATAAAAATATAAAAGAATATAAAGAGTTACACAACGATAAATATTTTATTCTTTATCTTGATTTGGATAATTTTAAAAATATCAATGATAAGTTTGGTCATACTGCTGGAGATGCTATCTTAATCGAAGTTGCAAATAGACTAAACATATTTTTTAACGAAGATGATATGATAGTAAGACAGGGTGGGGATGAGTTTATTATCTTTGTAGGAAATATAGACAAAAAAGAGCTAGAGATAAAGATTCAAGACCTTATAAGCTATATATCTAAAATCTATCATATAAAAAAAAGAGACTTTAGAGTAGGTGTAAGTATAGGAATATCTGAGTGTCCAAAAGATGCGCAAAATATAGAGGAACTCTTAAGTTTAGCTGATACTGCAATGTATCAAGCAAAAAAAATTAAAAACTCATACTCTTTCTTTACAGAAGAGATGCGATCACTAAATGCTTTTAGAGCAGATGTAGAGCATGAGCTAAGAGGTGCCATAGAGTCTTGTGAGCTTTGGATGGCTTATCAACCACAGATAAACGCGGATGAGACTCTTTATGGAGTTGAAGCTCTTGTGAGGTGGCAAAATGAAAAATTAGGGTTTGTCCCTCCAGATAAGTTTATATATGTGGCGGAGGAGAGTGGGCTTATGAAAGAGCTTGGAGAGTTTATCATACAAACTTCTTTAAGAGAGATAGGGGAGCTTCAAAAAGAGCTAAATCTTTCCTTTAGTCTCTCCATAAATATCTCAGTTGTTCAGCTTATGGAAGCTGATTTTCTGCCAAATTTACTAAAAATCATAGCTAAAGAGAACTTTGATAGAAGCTCTCTAACGCTTGAGATTACAGAATCTTTGTCCATAGAGAGTCTAGATGATGTCTTGCCTATTTTGTATGATATACAAGAGCATGATATACAGATATCTTTAGACGACTTTGGAACTGGTTATTCGTCTCTTAGTATTTTAAGAGAGTTACCTATAGATGAGTTAAAGATAGATAAAAGTTTTATTGATAAAATCTTGTATGATGAAAGCGAAAAAATTTTAGTAGAGAGTATAATAAACATTGGAAAAAACTTTCACATGAAAACTTTAGCAGAGGGAGTTGAGTGCATAGAGCAAGTAAATGAGCTAAAGAGAAGTAAATGTGATATATTTCAAGGTTATTACTACTCAAAACCACTCTCTAAAGAGGATTTGAAAAAATTTTTAAGAAAAGGATAAATTGTGTTAGAAGATAAAAAAAGATGGAATGAAAAGTATTCACAAAAGGAAGTCCAAGAAGAGGTCTCTACTATACTTGAGAAGTATGTAAGTCATGCAAATATTGGCATCGCACTTGATGTTGCTTGTGGAACAGGGAGAAATACTAACTTTTTAGCTAAAAAAGGCTTTGAAGTAGATGCAGTCGATATCTCAAATGTTGCACTTGATAAAATAAGCAAACTCCCAACTATAAACAAGATAGAGGCTGACTTAGATAAATATAACATCACACCTAACAAGTATGACCTAATAGTTAATGTGAACTATCTAAACAGACGCATAGTCTCTCAAATGAAAGATGGACTAAAAAGTGGTGGTGTAGTTATTTTTGAGACATATTTACTCGCTCATGGTGACTTTAAGATTCCAACTATGAATCTTGACTATCTGTTGCGAAAAAATGAGCTACTTCATGCTTTTATAGCTCTTGAAGTTATCTACTATGAAGAGCGTATAGATGTAAACCCAAATGGTGATAGAGTAAAAATAGCATCTATAGTTGCTAAAAAATCTTAAAGCCCCTCAAGTAAAACTATCCAAAGTCTATCTACCTCTTTATCACTTAAAAAGATAGAAGACTTTGCCCTAAATAGTTCAATAAGTCCCTTTTTGTTGATACCAAGAGTGCAAGAGCAGGCTCTATGTGTTGGCAAGTAGGCTCTTATAAGTGAGACTTCATCATCTTCTATCTTGATGGAACATAAAAAACAATCAAGGTCCGTATGGAGCCTTCCCTCATGTTCAAGTAGCTTAACATAAGACTCTATAGCTACTCTCTTTGGATTTTGTTCGCTCCATTTTTTAGATGCTTCATCTATTAGCTCGAAGTAAAAATCATCTAGCTCTTGTGCATCTTGTAGGTGCTTATAAAAGAGAGCTATAAAGTCTTGCCATAGCTTTAGTAGCTTATAGTTATTTATCCACTTAAAGCCTATATGGACAACATCTTTTAGTCTTCCTATAGTTGATTTTGCACTATCTTCTCTCTCATAATCTATCTTAAAACCTAGGTTTATAACCCCATGTCTTGCTCCATAAAACCTGTAAAGGGTATCTAAGTTGCCCTTTGTTATTATGGTAACTATTAAGTCTTCGTCTTTAACTTTGTTAAGTTTTATGATGTAACCTTGCATTTTCGCTTCTTATCTACACATTTTTTAAATTTAATAATAAAATTTTAAGTATATTATACTTTTTTAAAACTTTAAATAGTATAATGCACTACTTTATCTCTAAATATACTAAATATGTTTAAAAAGAGGTTAAAAATATCAAAATTTTATATGAATTTTGCTAAAAAGAGGGGAAATATGACAAAACACTATGATCTACTAAGATCGTTCAAAGATAACTGTGGTTTTGGACTTGTTGCCAATATAAAAAATGAAGCATCTCATAAAGTTTTAGATGATGCAGTTACAGCACTAGAGAGAATGATGCACCGTGGGGCGGTTGCAGCTGATGGAAAAACAGGGGATGGAAGTGGACTGCTTTTTTCGCTGCCCGATGAGTTTTTAAGAGTAGAAGCATCAAAGAGTGGAGTTGAACTTCCAAAACTCTTTGCAGTAGCATCTATCTTTTATAAGGATAAAAAACATTTAGAGGTTGTTGCAAAAATATGTGCAAACAATGACTTGAAAGTAGTTTTAAATCGTGATGTACCCATAGATACAAATGCACTAGGTAATCAGGCTTTAAAAACACTGCCAAGTATCACTCAACTCTTTATAACACCAAACTCTATAATGGCTACTAAAAGATTTGATGCACTTTTGTATCTCAGCAGAAAAGAGATAGAACACGCTTTAGTAGAGCAAAAGGATTTTTATATCTCATCTATGAGTTCAAAAGTTCTCTCTTATAAAGGACTTGTTATGCCAACGCACATAAAAGAGTTCTACAAAGATTTACAAGATGAAAACTTTAAAATCTCTTTTTCACTATTTCACCAGAGATTCTCAACAAATACACTACCAGAGTGGAGATTAGCCCAACCCTTTCGTGCAGTTGCACACAATGGAGAGATAAACTCTGTAGAGGGCAATCGTATAAACGTAGAGATAAAGTCTGAATCTATAAACAGTGAAGTCTTTAGCGATGAAGAGATACAAAGAATATTGCCAATACTTCAACTAGATGCATCTGATAGTGCGTCTGCTGATAACTTTTTTGAGTTTCTTATAGCCAACAATATGGACTTTTTTAAAGCTGTTCGTGCAGTTATTCCCTCAGCATGGCAAAATGCTCCACATATGGATCCAGAGCTTCGTGCATTTTATGAGTACCAGTCAACAGTTTTTGAAGCATGGGATGGTCCAGCTGCATTTTGTGTGACTGATGGTCGCTATATCGGATGTGCTTTAGATAGAAATGGTCTTCGTCCTGCAAAATATATAGTAACCAAAGATGATAACTTTCTAATAGCTAGTGAGTACGGAGTTATAGATATACCGCAAGAAGAGATAAAAGAGAGAGGTCGTCTTCAATCTGGCGAGATGATAGGGCTTGACTTAAAATTTGGAGAGCTTCTAAAAAATGATCAGATCAACGACTACTTAAAGAGCTCAAATCCTTATATGAAGTGGTTAAATGAGCATATGATCTACCTTCAAGAGTTTGTAGAAGTTCAGTACACTGATAAGTGCAACTTTGAGATAAAAGACTTTATAAAAAGACAGAGATATTTTAATATAACCCAAGAGGTAGTTGAGCAAATTATAGAGCCGATGATTATTGAGGCAAAAGAGGCAGTTGGCTCTATGGGAGATGATACTCCTCTAGCTGCATTTTCAAACAAACAAAGAAACTTTACAGACTTTTTTAAACAAAAATTTGCTCAAGTTACAAACCCTCCTATAGATCCAATTCGTGAGAGAGTTGTAATGAGTCTTAACGCTGGGTTTGGAGAAGTTCACAACATCTTAGATGAGATACCAACTCACGCACATCGTCTAAAGTCTATCTCGCCTATCATAACTCGTGAAAAACTAGATGTTTTAAAATCTTTTGGAGATAAAAAATCGCCTCGTTATCAAGCTTTTTATCAAAATAAAACATTTTCAACTGCATATCAAGGCTCACTAAAAGAGTCACTAGATGAACTTATCAAAAAGATAGTAACAAGCGTAGAAGAGGATGGAACTAGGATAATCATACTAGATGATTATGAGTTTAGTAAAGAGAATAAAATCATCCCTATGGCTATGGTAGTTGGTCGCCTAAGTTTTGCACTTCTTGAGTCTCGCTTGCGACATCTCACTTCCATAGTCTGTGTAACAGGCGAGGTTATAGATGCACATAGTGCAGCAGTGCTCATTGGTTATGGAGCAAGTGCTATATATCCAAACCTTCTTTTTGCTATCGTAATAGAGAAACTAGAGTCTTTAAACTCTCTTAATATGGAGTGCAGTGAGGCACTAAAGTCTATTCATAGTGCTTTAAATGGAGGGCTTTTAAAGATTATATCTAAGATGGGCATCTCCACCATTGCATCTTACCGCAATGCTGGGCTTTTTGACATCTTAGGACTAAGTGATGAGATAGTAAGAGAGTGCTTTAGAAGTTCTCACTCAGAGCTTGGTGGTCTAGGTTATGATGATATAGACGCAAGAATTTCAAAGTACCACAAAGAAACCTTTTTAGAGGGTGGATTTAACACAATATTTCCGCTAAATATTGGTGGTTTTTACAAGTTTTACAGCGGGCAAGAGCATCATGACTTTGGACCTAGCGTTATTCATGCTATTCATGCTGTAGCACAGAGTGGCAAAAAAGAGGATTATAACAAGTTAAGAGACTTGGTAAACAAAAGAGACTTAAAATTTATTCGTGACTTTTTTGAGCTTAAGTCTGATAGAAAATCTATAGACATCTCTGAGGTTGAACCAAAAGAGGCTATCTTTAAAAGGTTTGCATCTGCTGCTATGAGTTTAGGCTCTATCTCGCCAGAAGCTCATGAGACTATAGCCATGGCAATGAATAGAATTGGTGCTCAGTCAAACTCAGGAGAGGGTGGAGAAGATGTAAGTAGGTTTGAGAGTTATAGAAACTCAAAGATAAAGCAAGTTGCATCTGGGAGGTTTGGTGTGACTCCTGCTTATCTTAGAAGTGCCGAGGAGATTCAGATAAAAGTAGCTCAGGGTGCAAAACCAGGAGAAGGCGGACAACTCCCTGGACATAAAGTAACTCCTCTTATAGCAAAACTTCGTCATACTGTACCTGGTGTTACTCTTATCTCGCCACCACCACATCATGATATCTACTCCATAGAAGATTTGGCACAACTTATCTTTGATATAAAGCAGGTAAACCCTAAGGCTAAAGTTGCTGTTAAGCTTGTCTCAGCCATAGGAGTTGGAACTATAGCGGCTGGTGTTGCAAAATCTTATGCAGATAAAATCATCATCTCAGGTGGTGATGGTGGAACTGGAGCTGCTCCACTTAGCTCTATAAAGTTTGCTGGAAATCCTTGGGAGATAGGACTAAGTGAGGCTCATAACGCACTAAAAGCTAACAATCTTCGTTCATTTGTTGAGCTTCAAACCGATGGTGGATTAAAATCTGGTCTTGATGTTGTAAAAGCCGCACTTCTAGGTGCAGAGTCTTATGCTTTTGGTACTGGAGTTTTAACAATAGTAGGCTGTAAGATGCTTCGTATCTGCCATGTAAACAAGTGTACAGTTGGAATTGCAACTCAAAATGAAAAGCTTAGAGCGGAGTTTTTTAAGGGTCATGTAGATCAACTCATAAACTACTTTACGCTTTTAGCGGAGGATATTAGAAGTATTATGGCTTCTCTTGGGTTTAAAACTATGGAGGAGATGGTAGGTCGTGTTGATTTGCTTAAGGTTGTAGATAATGACTTTGCACAAAAGTTTGACTTTAGCTCCATTTTGCATAAAGAAGAGGGTGTAAACACTCATCAACAAGAGTCAAATCCTCCTTTTGATGATAACGCTTTTGAAAAAGATGTTTTAAAAGATGCAATGGTAGCCATCAAACATCCAGAGCATGCTATTTGCATCTCAAGAGAGATAAGAAATACAAACAGAAGTTTTGGTGCCCTAATCTCAGGAGAGATAGCTCAGTACTATGGAGATGGGGGACTAAAGAGTGATACTATCAAGATAAAACTACAAGGTATAGCTGGCCAAGCCTTTGGTGCATTTTTGATTCATGGTGTCTCTTTATATTTAGAGGGCGAGGCAAATGACTATATCGGAAAAGGTATGCATGGCGGTAAAATTATCATCACTTCAAAAAATGAGGGTGAAGAGTTTACAGCAGGTGGTAATACTTGCCTATATGGTGCTACTGCTGGAAAGCTCTATATAACTGGTTCAGTTGGAGAGAGATTTGCAGTTCGTAACTCTGGGGCTTTAGCTATAGTTGAGGGTTCAGGAGACAATGCTTGTGAATATATGACAGGTGGAATCGTGGTCATTCTTGGTAAAACTGGTATAAACTTTGGGGCTGGTATGACGGGCGGAATTAGCTTTGTTTATGATAAAGATCATACTTTTGTTGAAAATGTAAATCGTGAGTTAGTTGAGGCCATTCGCATAGACACTGATGAGAGTGCTGATGTTAGGCATTTACTTAAAAAACTACTAAAAAACTACTTAGTAGAAACTCAGAGTACTAAGGCTAAAGATTTACTAAATAACTACAGAGTAGAGGTAAGAAACTTTTGGTTAGTAAAACCTAAAAACTTAATAAAACTTCCTCTTAGTGCGGACAAAGGAGACTAGCTATGAAAGAGTACTTAACAACCCAAAGAGTAGATGCAAAGAAAAGAGATGTAGTTGAGAGAACAAAAGATTTTGGCGAGATTTATGAGCTCTTTGATGAAAAAGAGGCTTCAACTCAAAGCGAGAGATGTATACAGTGTGGTGACCCATTTTGTCTAAATAAGTGTCCGCTTCACAACTATATACCGCAATGGCTAAAGGCTGTAGCACAGAGTGATTTGGAGTTTGCATTTAAGCTCTCAAATGAGCCATCGCCTTTTCCAGAAGTGATGGGAAGAGTATGTCCGCATGAGAGACTCTGTGAGGGAGACTGTACGCTAAATGATGGTCATGGTGCTATCACAATCGGCTCAGTTGAGACTCATATAACAGAAGAGGGATTTAAAGCTGGATACAAGCCTACATTTCCTGGTATAAGTACAAACAAGAGTGTAGCCATCATAGGAAGTGGACCAGCTGGACTCTCGTGCGCTACATATCTTCTTCGCTCAGGAATTGCTGTTAGTATCTATGAGAGAAGTGATAGAGCAGGTGGGCTTTTAACTTATGGTATCCCTAACTTTAAGTTAGATAAAAAGATAGTTGAGCGTCGTGTAAGACTTTTGAAAGAGGCTGGACTAAAACTCATCTTAAATTGTGAAGTAGGCAGAGATATCTCTTTTGAAGAGATAGCTAACTCTCACGATGCGATGTTTATAGGCATAGGTGCAACTAAAGCAAAGAAAGCCTCGCTTGTAGGTGAAAATGCTCCTAATATTTACGATGCGATGGAGTATCTAACTGCAATGCAGAAAAAAAACTTTAAACTTCCTTATGATAAAAAGTTTGACTTTAAAGATTTGGATGTAGTTGTAATCGGTGGTGGAGATACTGCTATGGACTGTCTGAGGACTGCAAAAAGAGAAGATGCAAAAAGAGTTAGATGTTTATACAGAAGAGATGCACAAAATATGCCAGGAAGTAAAAAAGAGTATAAAAATGCGATGGAGGAGGGCGTTGAGTTTATGTTTAATTTAGCTCCAAAAGAGATTATTTTAAATGATACAGGGCAAGCTATATCTGTAAAGGTCATTAAAACTACTCTTGGTGCAAAAGATGAGAGTGGTCGCCAAAAGATGCAAGAGATAAAAGATAGCCAGATAAAAATTAACGCTGATATTATTATTATGTCTTTAGGTTTTGATACAGAAATACCATCTTTTTTACATGAAAATGGCATAGAGACAAATAGTTGGGGTGGTATCATAATAAATGAAGAGACATATGAGACTACTACTGCTGGAGTCTATGCTGGTGGAGATTGTTATAGAGGTGCTGATTTAGTTGTAACTGCTGCATATGATGGAAGAGAAGCCGCTAGAAACATAGTTAAAAACTTGCTCTAATGGTTCTTGGTTTTGGTTAAATACTAAAGATGCAAGGAGTCTGGATAGCGTTTTACTTCAAGAGTTGATGGGTCCTCACAGAACTCTTTAAAAAGGGCAGATAGAGATTTTTTTATCATTGATGCTTCTAAGAGGTTATCAATTCCAAATAAAAAGTTATATCTCTTTAAAAATAAATCTTGTTCTTTTGGGCTTGCATCTGTATTTTCGAACTGCTTAAGATAGCCAATCTTAATGCAGTTATCTATCTTTTTCTCTAGCTCTTTTATTCCTATGTAGTCATTTAGTATATATCTGGCTTTTTTAACATCTCCATATTTTGTGACCTTTAGAGCTTTGTTTATATGTTTATCAAACTCTTCATTGAAGCCCTCAAATTCTGGTGTAAAACTTAAAAAATTATATTTGTTAGCAAAAGAGTATATTAGCTTCTTATTTCCCTTCTCTATCGCAAATTGAAATCTTAATATATGGTCTATTTTTTCTATCTCATTGAGCGCAAATTGTTTATACTCTTGAAAGTCTAAAATAGTTCTAAAAGTGTTTTGTGCCGCTTTATATTCTCCATCTGCATAAAGTTGTGTAGCTTTGTTCTTTATGGATACTGCTAAGTCTTGTATCTTTTTAAAGAGTCTGGTTTGTTTTAAAAAATCAAACTCTTCTACAAGTCTAAAATATGTTTTAAAGTCCTGCTTTTTCACCGCTGCATCAGCTCTACTCAACATTACACTATTGTTTAGAAGAAACTTTATAAGTTCACTCTTTTGTGGGATTTTCTCATAAGGACTTAAGATATTTTTTGCTTTATGTACACCTCTAAGAGGATCTTCTTCTAATGCACTTCTAGCTTCGGCATAAATTTTTTCCCAGCGGTTTTCTAGTAAAGTATAGTAGTGGAGGGACTCTATTATTGGGTATTTTTGAGCAAAAAAGTAAGCATTTTGTATTTCTTTTTTTTCAACTGCTTCTATAAAGTGGGCTATATGGTCTTGTTGTATAAGAAGTGCATCTATCTTTGTTTTGAACTCTTTATATTGCATAAAAGGATCTACTAGCTTTATAGCTTCATCAACAAACTTTTTGGTAATAAGTTCTTTTGCTTTTACTAAAACTTCATCAAAACTCTTTTTGAATTTATCTATAGCATCATCAAGATATAAAAAGCAGTTACTATCTAGTATCTCCTTGGCTTTGTCATACTCTTTTAGATTTACATGATGAAGAAACTGCTCTTTTTTGTAGCTTAAGTCTATTAAAGATAGATTTCCATTTGTAAAGCCTATAAGTAAGTCATTGTTTTTTATATCAACATTTGCGACTGCACTATCTTCAAAATCCATGCTATTTATAAGCTCATTTTTAAAAGGGTCTATTATGTAAAGCTTGTTTGTTCTAGTGCCAATTACTATGTTTTTTCTGTTTTGTGAGAGAGTTGCACTAGTTGGCCAGTGAGTAAAAAGAACTTTTTGACTTATAATCTCTTTTTCTATGCAGTCATAAATAATACTATAACCCTCTCTATTTGCTAAAAAGAGTTTTCTATCTTCATCAAAAAAAATCGCAAGTTCTATAGGGTCGTTAGTATTAAACTCTACAAGAGTGTCATCTTGTAGGTTTAGTAGAGTATTAGTACGATTAAAGTATGACACAAAAACAAGTTTGTTTTTGTGTGAAAAAGTAGCATATGAACAGTAATCTGGTCTGTTTTTATAACTATATCTTATGGTTTTTGTCTCTAAGTCGTGTATAAAAACCTTTCCATCTAGACTAGCACTTAGTAGATATTTAGCATCTTTAGAATAACGGGTGAAGTTTATATTACTTTGATGGATAGTACTTTTAAATGTGGCCTTTATCTTCCCTTCATTATAGAGAGTTGAGATGAGATTTTTTTTCAAGGGCACAGAGATACTGTTTTTAGAGATATTAAACTCATTGCAAAACATATGTCTGGTATCATTACTTTTGTCTAGCTTCATTTTTAAGGACAATTTGAATTTTTTATCAAAGATATATAAAACATTTTGAGAATCTACAAAAGAGATATTGTCTTCTTGTAGTTTTACTTCTACGATTGGATTCTCAAGTGTAAAATGGTTTTTTATATGGTAGTTTTGCATGCATATCCCTTAGCAGCAAAAGAGACAATAAAAGCTTCGCTAAGTTTTTTTACACCCATCAAAAACTCAACTTTTTCGCCATTAACATCTATGTAGGCTTTACAATCTGGAGTTAATAATTCATATCTTTGAACAAAACTAATCTGCTCATCTTCATAGATGGCATCATCTTCATTTTTTAGTAAAAGTTCGCCTATTTTAGGCTCTTTTTGTAAAAATGAACTCTCAAAAAACATAGATTCAAAACACTCATTGAACCCTATGATTTTATGAGATCTTTCACATACAAGGATAGATGCAATTGGTATAGATGCTAAAATGTTTGAGTTGGTAATTTTTAGTGCTTTATCAACATCTTCAAATCTCTGTTTATCTCTTAATTCTAGGAGTTCCTTCTCTTTATTTACTAAAAGTGTGATGTCGCTTCGTATTCCTGCATACTCAACAATCTCATCATTTTCATCAAGGATGGGGACTATAGTCGCATCTACATAGTAGATCTCACCATTTTTTTTGCGGTTACTTAGAGTTCCTCTCCATACTTTTTTATTTTGTATAGTTTGCCACATATCTTCAAATATCTCTTTTGGAGTGTTTGGATCACGGACTATAGAGTGAGGCTTTCCTATAAGTTCTTCTAGCGTATAGCCAGAGATACTTCTAAATTGTTTATTTGCATAAGTTATTTTCCCGCTTAAATCACCAATAGAGAAGATTGTTGACTCATCAACAGCCTTTTTATACTCTTTAAGAATCTTATTTGTTTGGTGTAACTCTTTTGCCAAATCGGCGCTTTGTTTGGTATCCTTGCTCATATTTAACCTTTGAAGTCTTTATCTTTTTTTAATTGAGTGCTCTGAATAATTATTAAGGTAGATCCTGAATCAAGTTCAGTATGACGGTTTGTTTGTTCAGGATGACGGTTTGTTTGTTCAGGATGACGCGTGTCCCGTCATTCCGTGCTTGACACGGAATCTAGTTTATAAATTAATCAGAAGGTTCAATTACATAAAAGTTTAACATAAAATTGTCATTAATTTGTCACCTTATCATAATATATAAAATTACTTTAAGTATAATTAAAATCTATAAAACAGTAAATAATATTGATACAATCTATATGATTTTTACAGTTTAAAGTATAAATACGATATAATCGCTCGCAATTTTATATATAAAAAGGATACTCTTTGAATCTCTTAAGCATTTTTTCTTTTAACTCAAATAAAAAAGAAGCCATTAAAAACGAATCATCTTCACACTGGGTAAAGTGTAAATCTTGTCACTCTTTGATGTACTACAAAGAGGTAGAAAATCAAAACTATGTCTGTCCAAAATGCGGTTTTCATCTTCGCATCGGTGTAAAAGAGAGAATAAAACTTTTAGAAGATGAAGGCTCATTTGTAGAGTATGATGCAAATCTTCATCCAGTAGACCCTATAAAATTTGTGGACTCTAAAGCTTACACAAAAAGAATAGAAGAGGGCTTTGCTAAGACTGGAAGAAAATCATCTGTGGTTAGTGGTGAGATAATTATGAACGGAGTTGATGCTCAAATTGTAATCTTTGACTTTGCCTTTATGGGTGGCTCTTTAGGCTCTGTAGAGGGTGAGAAGATAGTGCGAGCAGTAAATCGTGCTATAGAAAAAAGACAAGGTTTAGTCATACTGAGTGCTAGTGGAGGTGCGAGGATGCAAGAGAGTACTTTCTCTCTTTTGCAGATGAGTAAAACATCAGCAGCTCTTGCAAAACTTGCAAGATACAACATCCCATATATCTCAGTTTTAACAGACCCAACTATGGGTGGAGTTAGTGCTTCATTTGCAACTCTAGGCGATATTATAATCGCAGAACCGGGTGCTTTGATAGGCTTTGCAGGGCAAAGAGTAATAGAGCAGACTATAGGTTCAGCTCTTCCTGATGGTTTTCAAAGAGCGGAATTTTTGCTTGAAAAAGGATCTATCGATATGATAGTAAATAGAAATGAGCTTAAAAAGACTCTCTCAGACATGTTAACACTTCTAAAAGTTGCTTAATGAGACTCTATGCCTTATGTGACCAAGAACTCCTTGATAGAAATGAGCTCACTTTAGAAGAGTTTGTAAGAGTTGCAAAAGCTAACAAAGCAGAGATTATTCAGTATAGAAATAAAAATGCAGATATAGCTTTTATAAAGCAGCAACTTATAGCGATTAGAAAAATATATGATGGCTTTTTGATAGTAAATGATGCTTATGAGCTTGTAGAGTTTTGTGATGGCGTTCATGTAGGACAAGAGGATTTAAAATCAATAGATGCAGATGCCATTAAGGCGGTAAAGATACTTAGAAGTGTTATAAAAGAAAAACTTCTTGGCATCTCAACTCATAATGAAGCAGAAGTTCTTCTTGCAAATGAGATGGACTTAAACTATATAGGACTTGGTGCATATAGAGAGAGTTCTACAAAATCAAATATATCTACTATCTTAGGTAAAGAGTTAGACTCTATAGCCGCAAAGTCAAAGCATCTAGTCGCTGCTATTGGTGGCGTGAAACTTGATGACGAGTTTAGCAATGTTACTTATAGAGTTATAGGAAGCGGGCTTTTATAAGTGAAGATAGAGATTATTAGCATCGCAAAAAAAGAACGCTCAACTTATGATCCACTATATAAAGAGCTTACAAAAATGATATCCCGTTTTACAAAAGTGGAGGATATAGAGCTTTTTTCAAAAGATGTAACAAAAGCACACACTATCTCATCAGATGCCTCAAAAGAAGCATACACAAGAGCTTTTTCACCCTATATGGGCAGTGGCTTTTGTGTAAGTTTGCATCCTGAGGGCAAAATAATAGATAGTTTTGAATTTAGTAAGCTATTAAATGATAGAATGTCCGTTAAATTTTTCATAGGCGGCGCTTATGGATTGCATGAAGACTTTTTACAACAAAGTGATGCAGTCATAAGTTTAAGTAATCTCACAATGAGTCATAAAATAGCAAAAGTAGTTTTGCTAGAGCAGATTTATAGAGGTTTTTCAATACTGAGTAATCATCCATATCATAAATGAAGGAAAGTGTAAGTGCAAGAGAGTGAATTAAACTACTTTAAAGAGATACTAGAGAGTAGAAAAGATCAAATTGTAAAAAATATTTCGGGTGTTAATGCTGAGTTGTTTCAGTTAAGTTCTTTAGAGTTAAATGATGAGGGCGATCACGCTTCGGTAAATAACAACTCCATGGTAGAGAGTGCGATAGTAAACCAACAACAAAAAGAGTTAAGAGAGATAGAAGTCACTTTAGCAAAGATTGCCAATGGTGATTATGGTATATGTGAGATGTGTGAAGACTCGATAGGTTTTCAAAGACTAAAAGTTAAGCCTCATGCGATATACTGCATAGATTGTAGAGAGATAGTAGAGAAGTCTAGTTAAATTTTAAGGAGCGAGTTATGTATATAAAAAGATACACAATAGCATCATTGATTCTGATTGCTTTGGTGGGATGGTATGTTTATTCATATATCTCCCAAGATATTATGACACTGAATATATTTGGTATTACTCTACCAGCGATGCCAACTGCTATATGGGTGATTGTGCCTATTTTAATACTATATGTTGCGAGTGTTTTTCATATGTCTTTTTACTCAATATTGTCAAATTTTAAAGATAGAAAATATGATAAAGATTATGAGAAGATTATAGATGCAGTTGCTGAGGCTTATCTTGCAAAAGAAGAGAGAGAACATAGTTACAAAACTCCAAGATATAAATTGCTAGGTTTTATTATAGATAACTCAACTCTTTTTCCATCAGCTCTACTAAAGAGTGGAGTTGAAAATGAAAAACTTCAAAGCGTTTTAAAGGTTATAGAAGACATTAAAAGTGGTGAAGTAGTTGAGCTTAAAAAATACTCACTAAAACCACAAAATCCTTTAGTTATCCAAAATGATAAAAATCGCTACAAAAAGGGGAGCATAACAGCTGAGAATATTTTAAGTCATATAGAAAACTATGATGAGTCTTTAGTAAAAGAAGCCTATACAGGTATACTTGCAACTGCTCCGATAACTCTTATAGAACAACATAAGCAATTTTTAACAAAAGCTGGGCTTTTTATAGTTTTAGCTAGAATTAATGCTTCAAAAAACCCTTTGGAAATCTCTAATGAAGCGCTTATATCTTTGATAAATGCACTTGACTTAGATGCAAAAGACCTTATAAAAATATCAACAGCACTCTCTACTAATATGATTCCAGAACAGAGAATGAAGCTTTTTGAGATACTAAGCGAGAAGCGAGAAGATGGTTTTGAAGCTTATATATTTACTCTTTTTGACCTAGAGATGATAGCTCCTGCTAATGAACTTCTACTAAACACTCAAGAGCATGAGTACCAAAACTACAAAGCATATAGTGCGCTAAAAGAGTGTGGTAAAAATTTTAATATCAATCTTTTTATCTGATGCTTGATAAACTCTCTTTTTCTAAATCTATATATGTTCTAGCTCCTTTAGCTGGATATACAGACCTACCATTTAGAAGTGTTGCAAAAAAATTTGGAGCAGATCTAACTGTGAGTGAAATGATAAGCTCAAATGCACTTAGTCATGGCTCACAAAAAACACTCCATATGCTTAAAAAAGCAAGCATTGAAGACCCTTACTCAGTTCAAATCTCAGGTTCAGATGTAGATGTTGTAAGAAGCGCAGTTGAGATTTTAAATGAGCAAGATGGCATAGATATACTAGACTTAAATTGTGGTTGTCCTGTTCCTAAAGTTGTAGGGCATGGAAGTGGAAGCTCTCTGCTTTTAAATCTGCCTCTGATGGGAGATATCATAAAGACTATGAAAGAGACTTCAAATAAGAGTCTAACTAGTGTAAAGATAAGACTTGGATTTGAGAAAAAAAACCATATTGAGATAGCAAAAATGGTTGAGGCGAGTGGTGCAGACTTTATAGCAGTTCATGGAAGAACTAGAGCAGGGAAGTTTAAGTCTGAAGTCGATTATGATGCTATTAAAGAGATAAAAGAGTCCCTCTCTATCCCAGTTATTGCAAATGGTGATATTGACTCGTACGACAAAGCAAAGTGGGTACAAGAGCATACAGGCTGTGATGGTATTATGATTGGTCGTGGTGCAATTGGTGCTCCGTGGATTTTTCATCAGCTTTGTAGTGGAACTAGAGAGATAGATAACAAAATCAAGCATGAGATAATCATGGAGCATTTTGATAAGATGATAGAGTTTTATGGAAGCCACGGTGTGGCAATGTTTAGAAAGCATACGCACACATACTCAAAAGGCTATCAAGGTGCATCGGTGCTAAGAAATAGCGTGAATAATATATCTGACATTAGTGAATATCGTGATGTTATAGATGATTTTTTTAAAAACAATCAGCAGGTAACTTAATGGTTTATATATGTTAGAGATAAGCAAATCTATAAAAAAACTAGACGACATTGATATAGGTGATAACATTTTTCACTATGATTATAATGTAAATCATTTGCTCTCACTCATAGCTGATGGAGTAGATCAAGAAGATACCCTGTTTTTAAGTTCATACCGTTCTTTTGAAGGTGAAGTTTTTGAAAATTTTATCTATGAAAAACTCCTAAGATATGCTGAGGAAAATGACAATATAGATAAGTTTATACTTAAAGGTTTTCATCAAAGAAGACAAAAGGCACATGCAAACACACTCTCTATAAGTGAAAAACAGCAGATTGTTTATAGAACAAAGAGTAGAGAGATTAGCGAGTTTGATGCTATGTTTATTACAAAAGATAAAGAGCTATATTTTGTAGAGATGACTCTTGTAAAATCTGTTTTAAAGCTGCGAAAAAGACTTAGAAAGAAAAAAGCACTCTTAGAGACTATATTTCCAAATTATGAGATAAAAGCACTCATTATTTTAAATGAGGGTGCAACTGGGACTAGACAGTTTCCAGACTACTGTACAGTTTGGTTTACAAAAGAGTTCACAGCAAAAGATGTACTAGATTACATCCAAAATCCTGACTCAAGAGAGTTGGCTCCCATCTCAAGAATATGCTCTACAAAGATGATTGAGGCACACTCTCTTAAACTTTATCAATTTAGATACTACAACACTATGTCATGGATAACAAAGACCCTAAGGTCGCATAAAAAGTTTACACTAGATATGAACTTTTTATATAAAGATACTGTGCAGAGATACCATAATCTTTACAATAAATTTTATATAGGTTACATAGATATAGAAGATGCTAAGAAACTGCTAGATTTACAAGGTGAGTATCAAGAGGACCAGAGAGTTATAGTAGCAATAGAGAAAAAATACAATGACGAGATAGTTCTAACTTACTACTTACAAAAAAATCGTAAAAATCTCTATCTATACTCTTTTAATGACGCTCTAAAAGTCACTAAAGAGAAAAAAGATCCTTATGGTATAACCGTAACAGAAGTCTTTCATATAAATAAGATGATGGATGATAGTTATAAGCTGAGCCTATTGAGCCTAACGAAGATAAAAAAGCTTCTAAGAGCAAAGTTTGAGCGAAACTAAAAAATAGTCTCTTATGCTTCGTAAGATATAGAAGCAGCTCTTTCTTTGTAGGCTTGTAGTGGCTCTTTAGCTTCTTTTTTTGGATTTATAAGCTTGTCTAAGTCTTCTTGCCTATTTCGTAAAATTGACTCAAACTCATCTTGAGTTGAGGGTTTATCATCTGTAAACTTATCAAGTAAAATATTGTTTGAGCCCATAAGTACTAAATAACTTTGCTCACCAAAATCAAGCATAACCACACTACTTGAGCTATCAATGTTCTTTTGAAATCTAATGGAGACATTCTCATCGCCCTTAGAAGTTCGCTGCATCTGAGTGTTGTTTTGTGTTGAAGAGTTGTATGTCCACTTATTTGTTTTAGACTCTTTTGGCGCCATCTTTTTCTTTAGATATATCAAAATCAAAATACCGATTATTAAAATAGCTATAACTATATAGTAACTCTGTGACATGCCAGAATCTTGCTTAGTTGGCAGAAGTGCTAAAGGATTGTTTGATGGAACTGGTGTTTTTGTTTTAGTAGATGGAGTTGGAGTGCTTAAGTGAAATCTTAGTCTAAGTCCGTAAGCATCAGAAGTTTTAGAGGCTTGTAGTTCTACTGATGGAGCAACCGATGCTACTATTTGAGTATATCCTGACATCGGTGTTATACTGATGGAGTGTAGAAACTTTGAAGATAGTTTTTTTGTCTTAAATGACTCTATATTTGCATCTATTAGCTTTATAGTGATGATGGAGTTAGAAACACTCTGTTTTATAACACCCTCATAAGGAGTATCAAAAGTTATCATAACATCTGCTCTATCTGTTCTATCATAGATGTTATAACTTAAAATTTTTGATGCATTTAAAACTAGAGGAAGAAGAGCGATAAGCAGAAGTCTAATCATAGTCTCTCTTTAGAAAGATGATATAAAACTGCACTAGAATCTAGTATCTCATTTATACGAATAGCGAGGTTTTTTTCATAAACCATAACTTCACCCTTACCTAAAATACGACCATTAACATAGGTCTCGACACTCTCTCCAGCTGGTTTTTTAAGGTCAATAATGGCATCTTTTTTTAGGTCTAGTATCTCAGCTATAGTCTTCTCAGTCTCTCCTAAATCTGCAATAAACTCTACTTCCATATCTAGAAGACCACTATAGTTCATCCATGAGAGTTCTTTGTCTGCATTATAGGGAGGTTGAGATTCTCCATAGTAATATTTACTTTTTTTAGCCAATTTATATCTCCTTGATGGCTAACACCATCTCGTCACTATCTATCTTAATAGTCTTTGCCTCATCAAAATCACAGTCAAAAACATCTACCTTCTCAAAGCGAGGTGTTGCTATAGTGTAAGATTTATCAGCATTTTGAGCTAGAACTTTAGCACTTCCTATAATAAGGTTTGTTGTCTCTAATGTCATATCTATGAGAGTCTCTTCATCGCTTTCATCTTCTTCTAAAAAAACTTTTGAGACTCTTTGCATAAAACCTAAGTCTGATGCTAAATATACTCTAAATTGTTTAGGTTCAGCCGTTTGTATATCTATGTAAGCAATAAGTGTTCTCTTTTTAGGTATAACATCACTAACACTGTGAGCAACACGGATTTGATGAATGCAAAAATTTTCTGAAGCTTCTATTATTGTTTTTAACATTTATGCCCTTTATTGAACTTGATTATACTTCATCCAATCTCAAAGCAAAATTAAACTCTTTAGAATAAAACAACTATAAAGCCTACTAGATGTATAATTCGAAAAAAGTTTAATGGCTATTAATGATTGAGTTACTGTTTCTTGGTGCTACTGTTGGAGTTCTCTCTGGTTTTTTTGGTATAGGAGGTGGAACAATTTTAGTTCCACTTCTGTTAATACTAGGCTATGAGGTAAAGATTGCCATAGGAATAGCAGTAGTTCAGATGGTCTTTAGCTCTGTTTATGGTAGCTATCTAAACCATAAAAAAGGTACATTAGATAGTGCCATGATTGGTGTTATCGGTGTTGGTGGCTTTATAGGAGCTCTGCTTAGCGGAAATATCGCTTCTAGTTTTGATGATGTAACTTTAGAGATAATATTTTTAGCCTTTGCTCTCTTTGCCCTTATGAGACTCTTTATCAAGACAAAAGAGGAGTTACCTCAAAGAGAAGTGAGCAAAATTTGGCTCTTTATTATAGGTTTTATTTTGGGTGCAATTAGTATGACTATTGGAGTTGGTGGTAGTATACTGCTTGTTCCCATCTTGGTTGGTTTTTTACATGTACCACTAAAAAAAGCTATATCTGCAGGTCTATTTTTTGTGGTTTTCTCATCTATTGCAGGACTAATTTCTCATGCAAAGATAGGACATGTGGATTTTTTTAGTGGAGTTACAATAGGATTGGCATCTCTATTTGGAGTCTATATAGGTATACATTTAAAAGATAGGGTTGGTATTGTGCTACAAAAGAGACTTCTTGTTATCTTTTACTTTTTAGTTGTAGCATATTTAATACAAAGAATATTTATTTAGGAATTTAAAAATGAAAAAAGATTTTATAACAATAACTGGTGCAAGAGAAAATAATTTAAAAAATATTAATTTACAAATCCCAAAAAATTCCCTTGTTGTTATGACTGGTATTAGTGGAAGCGGTAAGTCAACTCTAGCTTTTGATACACTTTACGCAGAGGGACAAAGAAGGTATATGGAGTCTTTGTCCTCTTATGCAAGACAGTTTTTAGACCGTGTTGGAAAGCCTGATGTTGACAAGATTGAAGGACTTACTCCAGCTATCGCGATAGATCAAAAAACAACTTCTAAAAATCCTCGCTCAACTGTTGGGACTATTACAGAGATTTATGACTATTTTAGACTTTTGTATGCAAGAGTTGGTGTGCAGCACTGCCATAAATGCCAAAAAGTCATCTCACAGATGTCAGCAGCAGATATCATAGTTGAAGTTGCAAAGCTTCCAGAGGGTGCAAAACTGGCTCTTTTAGCTCCACTTGTTCGTGAGAAAAAGGGCTCATATGCTGATTTGCTTGAATCTTTAGTTCATAAAGGTTATGTAAGGGCCATGATAGATGGTGTGATGGTTAGACTCGATGAAGAGATAGAGCTTAGTAAGACTAAAAAACATACTATCAAGGTTGTTATAGATAGAGTTGTAGTAAAGGCTGAAAATAAAGAGAGAATAGCAGCTGATGTTGAAAAGGCTCTAAAAGAGAGTTACGGAGAGCTTGAGATTGATATACTAAACCACGAAGAGCTTGGTCTAAAACAGAGTAACATTCACTATAGCGAGCATAATGCTTGTTTTGACTGTAAGATAAGTTTTGACCCTCTTGAACCATTATCATTTTCATTTAATTCGCCAAAAGGAGCTTGTAGTGAGTGTGATGGTTTAGGGCTTCGCTACGCACTAGACCATGAGAAGATAATAGACATTGACCTCCCTGTTGAAAAAGGGGCTGTAAAGATAGTTTATGGTTTTAATAAGGGTTACTACTTTACATTTTTAAAAGGTTTTTGTGAGCATAATGATATAGATATAACTGTGCCATACTCAGAATTACCAGAGCATCAGAAAAAAGCGATACTTCATGGTGGGATAGATGAAGTTACATTTCTTTGGAAAAACCATAAGGTAAAAAGAATTTGGCCGGGCATCATAAAAATAGCTTACGACATGTTCAAGGATGAAAAAGAGTTGGCTGACTATATGAGTGAGAGAACTTGTAATATCTGTGAATCTCATAGACTAAAAAGAGAGTCTTTGGCTGTTAGAGTAGGAGATAAAGGCATTGCTGAGATTTTAGATATGCCAATTTCTAAGACTTATGAGTGGTTTGCAGATACCAAAAACTTTGAACATTTTGATGCTCAAGATACTCAAGTAGCACAGCCAATACTAAATGAGATAAGAGAGAGACTCTACTTCTTACACGATGTTGGGCTTGGCTATATTACTCTAGGACGTGATGCAAGAACTATAAGCGGTGGAGAGGCCCAAAGAATTCGTATCGCTTCACAGATAGGAAGTGGTTTAACTGGAGTTTTATATGTCTTAGATGAACCGAGCATTGGACTTCATGAGAGAGATACAAAAAAACTCATCCGCACACTAAGAAGTTTGCAAGAAAAAGGCAATAGTGTTATCGTGGTTGAGCATGATAAAGAGACAATTATAAATGCTGATTATATTGTAGATATTGGTCCTGGGGCAGGGAACTTTGGTGGAGAAGTTGTCTTTAGTGGAACGCTAGATAAACTAAGAAAAGCTAAAACTCTTACCTCAGACTATCTCTATGGAAGAAAAAAAATAGAGTACTTTTATAGACGAGAGCAAGATAAATATATAGAGATAAAAAATGTAACTATAAACAATATTAAAGATTTGAGTGCGAGGATTCCTTTAAATAACTTTGTTTGTATAACAGGTGTGAGCGGAAGCGGAAAGAGTTCACTTATGCTTCAAACTCTACTTCCAACTGCAAGAGAGCTTCTAAATCATGCTAGAAAAGTTAACAAAGTAGCAGGTGTTGAGATTACAGGATTAGAGCATGTTGATAAGGTTATCTATCTTGATCAAAGCCCAATTGGTAGAACTCCTCGCTCAAACCCTGCAACTTATACAGGCGTGATGGATGAGATAAGAAACCTTTTTTCTCAAACAAAAGAGTCACAAATAAGAGGATATACAACTTCAAGATTTAGCTTCAATGTCAAAGGTGGCAGATGCGAAAAGTGTCAAGGCGAAGGTGAGATAAAGATAGAGATGCACTTCTTACCAGACATCATGGTTAAGTGTGATACTTGTAATGGTACCAGATACAATCAACAGACTTTAGAAGTTTTTTATAAGGGTAAAAATATCTCTGATGTGTTGAAGATGAGTGTTGATGAAGCTTTTGAATTTTTTAAACCAATCCCAAAAATTCATCAAAAAATGAAAACACTAGTTGATGTTGGACTTGGTTATATTACTTTAGGGCAAAATGCAGTAACACTCTCAGGTGGAGAGGCTCAAAGGATAAAACTAAGTAAAGAACTGAGTCGAAAAGATACAGGTAAAACGCTCTACATCTTAGACGAGCCTACAACAGGGCTTCACTTTGCGGATGTTGACAGACTTACAAAAGTACTTCATCATTTTGTAGAGCTTGGAAATAGTGTTTTGATAATAGAGCATAATTTAGATATGATTAAGAATGCTGACTGGATTATAGATATGGGTCCAGAGGGAGGCTCAGGTGGTGGACTTATCATAGCCGAAGGCTCTCCTGAGGATTTGATTGAAAATTATAAAAAAACCAAGAGTTATACAGCTGAGTATTTGATAAAAGAGTTAGAGCAAGAATAGGAGAAAATATGGATAAAACATTTGAAGAGGTATTAGAGTTTAGACACGCTTGCAAGGTTTTTGATGAATCAAAAAAGATTCCGCAAGAAGACTTGGAGTTTATACTAGATGCTGCAAGACGTGCTCCTTCCTCTTTTGGTATGGAGGCTTGGAAGTTTTTAATTATAACAAACGAAGAGTTAAAAGCAAAGTTAAGACCACATTGTTGGGATCAAGTACAGATAACTTCTTGTTCGCATCTAGTTGTAATTTTGGCTGGCATCGAGAGTGTAAAAGTAGAATCTGGCATACCAAAGAAAAGATTTGCAAGACGAGAGATGCCCCAAGATAAATTAGAATTTTATCTTAAGCTTTATGCAGATCATCTAAAAGATACACTAAGTAGTGATAAAAATATTTACGCTTGGACTGCAAAACAGACTGCATTTGCAGCGGCAAATATGATGAGTGCGGCAGCTGTTAAAGGAGTTGACTCTTGTCCTATAGAGGGTTATGATAAAGATGCTGTTGAGAGTATTTTAGGGCTTGATAAAGCAAAGTTTAGACTCTCTATGCTACTTCCCCTAGGCTATAGGGTAAATGAGCAATCTTCGCAGATAAGATTAAGCTTTGATGAAGTAGTAGAGTATATAGAGTAGAGGAGTTGGTTATGAGAGTATTTTATATGTCGGTTTTGAGTCTATTTTTGCTTGTAGGATGTGCAACAAATAAGGGTCCTCTTTATGATGGAAGTAGTTATAAGCAAATGAAGCGTATTGAGATAGGGCGAGTTATAAAACAGAGACCTGTCGTTATAAGTGATAATGGCACAGGAACATTTTTGGGAGCTGTTGTAGGTGCAGTTTTAGGTTCAACCGTAGGTAGAGGAAGCGGAACAACTCTAGCAATGCTTGGCGGTGGCTTAGCTGGTGGATATGCTGGAAAAGAGATAGGAAAAGCAAATGGTGCAGAGCTTACAGTTGAGTTAGAGAGTGGTGAGATGGTTGTAGTTGTTGTTAAAGGAAGTGATTTTATTGCAGTAGGTGATCGTGTTAAAATCATAAAAGATGGTAACAAAGTAGCTCAAGTTGATAAGATAAGCAACTAAGTTTTGCTTTAAAAACTAAGAGTATAATTACAAAAATTTTTTAAAGGTCAATATAAATGTCAACATATATTTTTGGGCACACTAATCCAGACTCTGATTCTATAGTAGGAGCAATTTCTCTAGCTTATCTTAAAAACAAACTTGGTGAAGATTGTGTAGCTACTCGTCAAGGTGAAATTTCTCCTGAAACTGAGTTTATACTAAACAAGTTTGGCGCTGATGTACCAGAACTAAAAACTTCTTATGCAGGAGAGAGTGTCTACTTGGTTGATTTCTCAGATCTAGCTCAAGCTCCAGCAGATATTATGGAGGCTACTATTTTAGGGATTTATGACCATCATAAACTAGGTGATATAACTACTTCAACCCCATTAGAGTGTTGGATACGGCCTATTGGCAGTTCAAACACTGTTATAAAAGAAGCATATGATTATCACGGTATAGATATTCCAAAAGATATAGCAGGGATGATGATGTGTGCTATACTTAGTGATACCGTTATCTTTAAGTCTCCAACTTGTACAAAACTAGATACAAAAGTAGTTAAAGAGTTAGCTAAAATAGCGGATATTGAGGATTATAAAGCCCTTGGCATGGAGATGTTTATAGTAAAATCAGCTGTAGAAGGAGCTAGTGCAAGAGAGCTAAATACTCGTGACTATAAAGAGTTTGTTATGGGCAGTGATAAGCTTGGAGTTGGACAACTTGAAGTGGTTGACTTGAGTGTTTTTGATGGGATTAAAAATGACCTATTTGAAGATATGAAAAAACTAAAAGAGCAGAACAATCTTCATAGTGTTATCATTCTTCTCACTGACATTATGAGAGAAGGCTCTCAAATGCTAGTTATTAGTGATGATGATAGTAAAATTGAGCGTGCATTTAAGTGCAAACTTGAGAACTCACAAGCGTGGCTTGATGGAGTTTTAAGCCGTAAAAAGCAGGTTATTCCATTTCTTCAAGCACAGTTTTAAGTTTACTGGATTAAAAATCTATTAAAATAAACCTCTTCTATCTCTCCTTCTGAGAGATAAGTGTTTATGTTTTTAACTAACTCTTTTTTCATTCTATGGTTTGTTACTCTGGCGCTATTTGAGTTTGAAAAAGTATGAATAACTGCATCTCTTAGTACATCGCCTTTAGCTAAAATCTCATTTTTTGCAGCCCCTGTACTTATCCAAGCATTTTTATTTTTCTCTTTATACTTTAGTGATATGTTAAGTATAAGCTTTTTATCCCCAGCAATATTTACAGTAAAGTCGCCTAGATTTGCCATAGTAGAGCTTTTAACAGTCACTCTGTTAGTATAAAATCTCTCTTTTGCAAACTCCTGTTTTCTTTTTGATGGATTTTGCATCTTATCTCTTATATTGTTGATGCCGTAATCTTCTTCATTGTACTTTTTTAAGTTTTTGAAATCTGAATTTGATACGCCATAGACAATCATTAAAACAAGAAGAACTGATATGATAAGTAATATAAATATTTTTATAATTTTTTGCAACATGGTCATTTACTCAACATAAAGATATCTTTTTATCTTTTTAGTAGGAGTTTTTACAAATGGCTCTATTTGTTCTATAAACTTAACCATCTTAGAAGATGAGGCTACTTGATCATTTACTTTAAGTCGTAACTCTTCTAAAAATTCTGTTATATCTTCTTTGACCTTTGCATCAGAGTTTTTGCTAGCATTAAATCTCTCATCTAATAGTTCATAGTCTAAGTGAACTCTTGCTACTAATCTAGAGTTTTGCTCTATTACTAGTGAATCAAGCACAGCCTCATCTTGATTTATGATGGACTCTAGTTGTTCTGGATATATATTTTTGCCATCTGAGCCGATGATAACATTTTTGCTTCTACCTCTAATAAAGAGATAACCGTCCTCATCTATATAGCCCAAGTCTCCAGTTAAGAGCCAACCGTCTTCCATCACTTCATCAGTTTTTTCTTTGTCTTTGTAGTATCCTAACATCACGCTTGGGGATGAAGCGATAATTTCTCCCTCTTTAGTGATAGGGTCTGCATCTTTAATCTTAAGAGTAACTCCATAAAAAGCTGGACCAGTTGATCTGTACTTTGGAGGAAGATTAATGTTTGTACCAGCTAACAAAGGTGCAGTCTCAGTTAAACCATAACCAACGGTATAAGGAAATTCAGCCTCTAGAAGGAACTTCTCAACATATGGTGAAAGAGCCGCTCCACCTATACCAAAAAATCTAAGCCTGCCGCCAAAGGTCTCTAAGAGTTTTTTTCCAGCTATTTTGTTTAATTTTTTTCGTATAAAGCTGTTTTTATAGAGGTTTCTCATAATAAAAGAGCCTGTAAACTTTGGTAAGACTCTGTTTTTGTAAATCTTCTCTATAATTAGAGGCACGCTTAGCATCATCGTCGGCTTTACAATCTCAAAAGCTTTTAGTAAAACACTTGGAGTTGGTGTTTTGTCAATATATACAACACTTGAACCATGCAGTATGGGAACTATCAGCCCAACTGTACATTCATAAGTGTGAGCTAGTGGAAGTATGGATAAAAAGACATCATCTTTTGTTATCTCTAAAATGGAGTGAGTTGAGAGAGCATTTGTTACAATGTTTTTGTGACTTAGCATAACACCTTTTGAGTGTCCTGTTGTTCCTGATGTGTATATAATAGCGGCTAAATCATCCTCTTTTGGCTCTTTTGTAGCTGTGTTTGATAGTTTTTTTGCCATCTCTTTGGTTCTTTTTGCAAGCTCGCCGAGGTGGCTTTTATTTATAGACTCATCAATAATTTTAAGGCTATCTAGCTCTATAGCAAACTCTAAATCAGTGTTGTTACTCTCTTCTAGTGTGCTTATATGCTTGCGAGATACAAAAGCCGCTTTTGCTTCAGAGTGGCGAAGTATATGAAGAACCTCTGATGGATGAAAGTCTGGAAGTACAGGTACTATAACGGCACCGATATAAGTAACACTAAAGTAAGCTATGCCCCAATTTGGCATATTTTGGCTAAGAAGTACTACCTTATCGCCATGAGAGATACCATTGTCTTGAAGTAGTTTTACAGTCTCTTGTACTTTTTGCCCAAACTCTCTATACTTCATGGGTACTTCTGAGAGTTTGCTTAGTGCATTGTTGTCTCCATAGAGTTTAATTGAACGATTTAATAGACTTGGTAATGTATAGTTGTCTAAATTTTCATAAGGGTATGTCATAACTAATCTCTTATTTTAATTTGATTGAGTATCATTATACTTAAAAATGAGATACCTTGAGTAGAAGAAGTAAAAATAACCAAACAAAACGAAACACTGTAGAGTTTAGCGAAAAAGATTTTTTGCCAACAACAAAAGCAGAGATGGATGCTCTTGGCTGGGATAAATGCGATGTTATCCTAGTTAGTGGAGATGCATATATAGACTCTCCTTTTATCGGTGTGGCAATGGTTGGTCGGATGCTAGAGAGACTCGGTTATAGGGTTGGAATGATAGGTCAGCCTGATATAAATAGTGGCGTTGATATAAAAAGGCTAGGTGAACCTAGACTCTACTGGGGCGTGAGCGGTGGAAGTGTTGATAGTATGGTTAGTAACTATACTGCTACAAAAAAGTTTAGAAATACAGATGACTATACTCCCGGTGGAAAAAACGACAAAAGGCCAGACCGAGCTCTTAGTGTTTACTGCAATCTTATAAGAAGATACTTTAAGGGAACAGTTCCTCTGGTTATAGGGGGAATCGAAGCCTCCCTCAGACGTGTAAGTCATTATGACTACTGGCAAAACAAGCTAAAAAAGCCAATACTCTTTGACTCAAAGGCTGATATTCTTATCTATGGGATGGGTGAGATAGCACTAGAGGAGCTAACTCGTGCTATAGAAGAAGCAAGCGACTATACACATATCAGAGGAGTTTGCTACATCTCAAAAGAGCCAAAATATGAATATATACAACTTCCATCACATCAAGAGTGCGTGGATGATAAAGAGCGTTACATCGACCTATTTGATGATTTTTACGATAATAATGACCCCATCAGTGCAAGAGGACTCTGCCAAAAAGTGGATGATAGATATCTTATACAAAATCCACCCTGTGACTATTTAAACCAAGAGGAGATGGATGCAAACTCCAACTTACCCTTTACAAGAGAGCTGCATCCTTACTATAGAAAGTTTGGAAAGGTTAAGTGCCTAGAGACTATAAAATTTTCCATCATGACTCATCATGGATGCTGGGGAGAGTGTAACTTTTGTGCCATCGGTGTTCATCAGGGTAGAACCATCAGAACTAGAACAGAAGCCAATATTTTAGAAGAAGCAAAAGAGTTTAACAAGTATAAAGACTACAAAGGTATCATAAGTGATGTCGGTGGTCCCACTGCAAATATGTATGGCTATGAGTGTGTTAAAAAGCTTAAAAAAGGTACTTGTGATGATATACGCTGTGTAGATGCAGAAAGGCTTTGTAAGGTTATGCATGTGAATCATGAAAGAAACATCAACCTACTTAGAAAGGTAAGAGAAGTAGAAGGAGTTAGGAAAGCCTTTGTTGCGTCTGGAGTTAGATATGATCTTATTACTGCGGATAAAAAACATGGATATTCATACTTAAAAGAGATGGTAGAGCATCACATCTCTGGGCAGATGAAAGTAGCTCCCGAGCATACACAGCAACATGTTTTAGAGCTTATGGGAAAACCTGGTAAAGGGACTCTAGTTGACTTTAAAAAGCTATATGATAGGCTAAACAGAGAGTCAGGTAAAAATCAATTTTTAACCTACTATCTTATAGCTGCACATCCTGGATGTGAGGAGAAAGATATGCATGAGCTAAAGCGTTTTACAACAGATGAGCTAAAGATGAACCCAGAACAAGCTCAAGTCTTTACTCCCACACCTAGCACTTACTCCGCAGTTATGTACTACACAGAGTTAGATCCAAAATCGCGAAAGAAAATTTTTGTAGAAAAAGATACAAAAAGAAAAGAGAAACAGAAGCAAATAGTCGTAGCAAAAGAGTGCTTTAAGAGTGGATTTGCATCATAAATACTAAAAAATATGAATAATGTGACAAATAAATGACACTATTGATTTAAACTATACAAGATAAAATCAATTGAGGTAGAGTGTTGTGGATGTAAATTGTTTAAAAAAACTTCGTAATATGTGTCAAAACATCAGTGTATTGTATGTTGAAGATGAAGAGGGTATATTGATACAAACAAGCAGGGTTCTTAGAAAAATTTTTGATGACTTAGACCTCGCCTCTGATGGTGAAGAAGCCTTGAGACTCTACAAAAATAAATATTATGATTTAATCATAACTGACTTAAACATGCCAAACATTGATGGACAAGCTTTAAGTTCAAAGATAAAAGAACACAATACAAATCAGAATATCATAATAATTTCAGCTCACAAAGATGTTGATCAAATCTTAAAATTAGTCCAAAATGGAATCTCTGGATATGTCTTAAAGCCTATAGATGTTGATATGATGTTTGAGCAGATTTTTCAGAGTGTTGAGAAGATAAATAGAGACAAAATGATAAAGCATCATAATAAAGTTATTAAAAAGATAGAAGAACAATCTTTACTTCATGAAAATAAGCATATTTTAGATCCACTAACCAACCTTTATAACTACTCATATCTAGTGGATATGCTCAGTTATACTACTCAAAAATATGCCATGCTAATAAATATAAATGGATTTAGACTTATAAATGAGGGTTACTCTTATGTACATGGAAATGATTTTTTATTGCAGTTTGCAAATGTTTTAAAAACTGAGGCTAAGAAGTATGACTTTACTACATTTAGAATCTCTAGTGATAACTTTGTGCTTATAAAAAGTGATATGAATTATAATTGTAAGAAATTAAGAGATGATGCTATTAAAATATCTACTCTCTTAGAGAAAAAAGATTTTAAAATAAGTGATGAAAAAGATTTAAGCGTGCATGTAAGAGTTGCCATGATTAAAGGACATAGTAATCTTCTAGAAGAGCTTTACAAAACTATGTCATATGCTAAGAGGAACTCTCTAAAATATGCGATGTATCAAGATATTTGCGATGAGTCTCAAAGTGCCAAAGAGATAATAAGAGTAAAGAGGATTTTACAATCAAGCTTAAAGAATAATCTTGTTATTCCATTTTTTCAGCCCATTGTAGATAGTGATGGAAATGTAAAACATGAAGTTTTGATGCGTATCCAAGAAGATATTTTAAAAGATGAATACTTAACGCCTATCTCTTTTTTACAGATCGCTAAAGATCATAACTACTACAATCAAATGTCAGAAGTTACGATTTTTAAAGCACTAGAGTTTGCAACTAGTACAGCTGGAGTTTTCTCGCTTAATTTTACATACTCAGATATGAAAAATAGTGAGTTTTTAAACTCACTAGAGTCTTATATAGTTAAAAATTCTTTAGCTCATAGGTTGATTTTTGAGATAGTTGAGAGTGACATTATTGATGACATTGCTGTAGCAGATAGTTTTTTAAAGAGGTTTAAAGCTCTGGGTGTTAGAGTTGCTATAGATGACTTTGGAAGTGGATACTCTAACTTTGCATATATCTTTAATATAAATCCAGATTTTATAAAGCTTGATGGTTCACTTGTTCAAAATATGCTCGAAGATGAAAAAATTCACTTTTTTATAGAGACTATAATCAAGTTTGCTCATAAATTTGACATCAAAGTTATAGCTGAGTTTGTTAGTTCAAAAGAGCTTTATGAGAAACTTTTAGAGTTAAATGTTGATTTTATGCAAGGCTACTATATAGGTCATCCATCAAAAAATATACAAGAGAGTTTAAGGTGAGTGTAAAAAATGATGAAGTCTTATTTGAATGTTTAAACTCTATAGGCAACTCTTTTGAACTTGAGAGCATGATATCAGAGATTATGATAACTTATTATCGTCAAACTAAGGCTATCTATACGAGTTATTCTAAAGATGACGACATCATAATAAATATTGGAAAGCATTGTCAGATAGAAATTGATAGAGAGAGATTAAAAGAAAACAGATGCTTTAGTTTTACTCAAGGTGATAAAGTAGTAGTTGTTTTACCTTTGAAGATAGGTTATCTTAGCTTCGTATATGAGGGCAGATATGATGAAGAGATGGAGTACATTATATCGCTTATATCTAGATTTCAAAAAAAGATAAACTTTGCTATAAGTGCTTGTAAAGGAGTTGAGGCTTTAGAGAGTTTCAATGCGGAGCTAGAGTATAAGGTAGAAGAGTCAAGTAAAAAGATAACAGAACAAGAAAAGATTCTTTTAGTAAAGTCTAAAAATATTGTGATGGGTGAGATGATAGAGATGATAGCCCATCAGTGGCGGCAACCCATAACTACAATAGGAATGATATCAAATAATATCATCTTAAATATACTCCTAGATGAGTTAGACATTAGCGTACTAAAAGATGATTTAGAGGGTATAAATAGACAAATAAAGTATCTCTCAGACACTATTGATGACTTTAGAAGCTTCTTTAAAGAGAGTAAACAAGAAGAAGAGTTTGTCTTAAGTGATGTTATAACTAGCAGTATAGCTCTTTTAGAAAAGCAGTTTGCTAAATCAGCAATTGCCTTAGTCTTTGAAAATAAGTGCCAAAAGATAGTGCTAAAAACATTTAAAAGTGAACTTATACAGGCTTTGATAAATATAGTTGCAAATGCTAAAGAGGCCTTTGCTGATGGAAAAAAAGATAAGTTTGTAAAAGTCTCTTGTAGTAGTGACGCTAATGGCATCTATATTAACATTGAAGATAATGCAGGCGGAATAGATGAAGATATAATAGATAAAGTTTTTGACTTATACTTCTCTACCAAAAAACAAAAAAATGGAACAGGGCTAGGACTATACGTCTCTAAGATAATCATTTGTGAGCACTTACATGGTAGTATAAGCGCAAAAAACAAAGCTAGCGGAGCAGTGTTTGAGATAGTGTTACCAATTCAAAAGAGTATATATAGATAGCATACTAAAGGGTTCTCTATGAATAAAGGGGCTATATTAAAAATATTCTAAAGTGTAGATGTAGAGAGAAATGGACTTAAAAGTGTTTTTGTCGTACAATTCAAGCTATGGAAACTTTAAATATAGATATAGATAGAGATAAACACAAGATACTAAAACTTAAAAATTATACAAAAGATATGAGTCTATTGATGGCTGAAGATTATGTGCCTTTGCATCTAAGCTTAAAAAAAATACTAAGTTCTCTATTTTTGAGTGTAGATGTAGCCTTTGATGGCAAAGAGGCCCTTGCTTTGTATGAAAATAGAGTAAAAAACAATGAAACTTATGACTTAGTTTTGAGCGATATAGTGATGCCAAATATGGATGGAGTAGGGCTTTCAAAAGCTATCAAGAAGATAAATCCTACGCAAAATGTAGTAATACTCTCTGCTCATAAAGAGACAAACTATCTTTTAGAATTTTTAAATCTTGGCATTAGACGTTTTATACCAAAGCCAGTTGATTTCAACTCTTTACTAGATGAGCTGTCACTAGTTTGTTTAGCGATATATAAAGAGAGCGAACTCTCAAACATCATAAATCTCTCTGAAAATGTACACTTTAATATAAGAGAAAAAACTCTATATAAAGATAAAAATGAAATATTTTTAAGCCCTTATGAGAAGCTTATCTTAGAAATAATGCTCTCAAAGCTAAACCAAAGTGTTTCAAATGATGAAATAGTAAACTATCTATATTTATCTTCAAAAGATGTAAGCTTAGATAATGTTAGAAAACTTGTGTATAAGCTTAGACAAAAACTTCCGCGTGAACTTATAAAAAATGTTCATGGACTAGGATATAGGATAGTCCAACAAATCTAACACTACAAACATAATAAGAATTAATATATCCAAATAAAAAGTATGCGTGTCTCGCCATTTAGTGCTTGACATGGAATCTAGTTTGTAGATTAATCAGAAGATTTAATTGAAAATTATATTTTAATTTACTACTTTTTTGATACTGATACAGACTATAAATATTGCCAAAAATCAGAAAAAACAGCAAAAAATGTTCCAACTCTTACTATATTCTCAGTTTTAATATTCTACAATGCTCAACAAATAACAAATAAAGTACAAAAAAATGAGAATAGATAAGTTTTTAAACTCCGTAAATATTACAAAAAGGCGTTCAGTTGCACAGGATATGATAAACAACAAGGTTGTTTTGATAGATGGTACAGTAGCTAAGGCTAGTAAAAATGTTGAAGTTGGTAGTATCATTAGTATCAACTTTTTAGATAGTACCAAAATGTATGAGGTACTTAAGATTCCTACTACCAAATCAACCCCAAAATCACTCCAGGGCGAGTATGTAAAGGAGTTGTCATGACTTATGAGAGAGCAAAAGAGCAGTTTGTCTCACTCTTTAACAATGAGATGAATGACAAAGAGATGTTAGAGTTTTTAATTAGCATAAAGCTTGATGAAAACACTTCTGTAGAAACAATTGCAGCTGCGGCTGATGTGATGCGTCAAAATGCTTTGATGCTGCCAATTTCTAGGGAACTTAGGGATAAAGCTGTGGATGTTGTAGGAACTGGTGGAGACAAGATAGGGAGCTTTAATATCTCATCAACTGTTGCTATCATACTAGCAGCATCTGGCTGCTATGTTGCAAAGCATGGAAGTCGCTCTGTTACTTCAAAGTCTGGAAGTGCAGATATGTTTGAAAAGCTAGGTGTTAGGCTTGATCTGAGCATAGAAGATAGTGCTAGGCTTTTAGAAGAGAGTGGTTTTACTTTTATGTTTGCAGCAAACCATCATCCGGCCATGAAATTTATCATGCCTGTTAGAAAAAACATACCTGATAAGACTATCTTTAATATTCTAGGTCCTCTTACAAATCCCGCTGGAGTTAAGAAGTCACTTCTTGGTGTTTTTAACAAATCTTTTGTATCAAAGATGGCAGAAGCTCTAAAGATAAATGGTGCAAAATCAACTATGGTTGTAAGCTCAAAAGAGAACATGGATGAGATAAGTATTTCTGATATTACTTACGCTTCACAACTCTACAAGGATGAGGTAAAAGAGTTTGAAATTGACCCACAAACCTATGGTATAAAAAGAGCGCCACTGAGTTCTATTGTTGGTGGAGATGCAAGTTATAATGCAACTATACTTAGAGATATACTTGACTCAAATGCTACAAATGCACAAAGAGATATAGTCCTAATCAATACTGCGGCAGCTCTGATGGTTGATGGAATGGCTAGAGATATGCAAGATGGGCTAGAAATTGCTAGAGAAACTATAAAATCAGCAAAAGCCAAAGAAAAACTTAGAAAAATTATTGAAATATCAAATAAATTATGAAAAAATATCTACTAAAATTAGACCAAATCAAGACTTTAGTAGGAGATATTTGTAAAAATTTTGATAATGGAGTCATAATATTAAGAGGGGATCTAGCATCTGGAAAGACAACTTTTGTGAGAGAGTTTGTAAAGTACAAAGAGATAAATGATGAAGTTACATCACCCACTTTTTCACTTCAACAATGTTATGGAGATAGAGTTTTTCACTATGATATCTATAATCATGGGCTAGAACATTTTATCTCTTTGGGAATGCTTGAAGAGTTGGAAAAAGATGGAGTTCATTTAGTAGAGTGGGGTGATGAAAAACTCAAAGAGATTTTAGATAGTGCAGAGATCAAGAATATGACCGTTAGTATAAAAAAAATAGATGATAATAGTAGAGAATATGAGGTAGATTATGCACACGCTTAGAGCAGTTAACTTAAAGAAAAAGATAAAAGATTTAGAGATAGTAAAAGGAATGAGCCTTGAAGTTAGTAGTGGAGAAGTTGTTGGTCTCTTAGGTCCAAATGGAGCTGGAAAAACTACTACTTTTTATATGATATGCGGACTTGTTGAGGCAAGCAGTGGAGAGGTTTTTTTTGATGATGAAAACATATCAGATATGCCTCTACATGAAAGAGCCATAAAAGGTATCGGTTACCTTCCTCAAGAGGCTTCTATATTTAAAGATTTGAGTGTAGAAGATAACCTGATGGTAGCAGCTCAAGTTGGCTATAAAGACAAAGAGTCTCAAGAGGCTAGAATCTTAGAACTTTTAGATATGTTTAATATCGAGCCGATTCGTAACCGAAAAGGAATTAGCCTTAGCGGAGGGGAGAGACGCCGTGTTGAGATTGCGAGAGCTTTGGTTAATCGTCCTAAGTTTTTACTTCTTGATGAGCCATTTGCGGGAGTTGATCCCATAGCTGTTTTAGATATACAAAATGTTATCCATCAGCTTGTCTCTTATGATATAGGGGTTTTGATAACTGATCATAATGTTCGTGAAACTCTAGCGGTTTGCGATCGTGCCTATGTTATAAAGGCAGGCTCGCTTCTTGCATCTGGAACAAGTGATGAGATAGGGCAAAATGCAGATGTTAGAAAGCACTATCTAGGCGAGGAGTTTAAGCTATAGCTTGGCTTAAAATATCATGGCTACACTAAGGCAAAACACAAGCGTTGCGACAAAGCATAAGCTCTCAAACACTCTGCGAAATTGGCTCCCTATTTTGCACTCTAGTCTTGGGGATTTAAATGAGATTATGGCTCCTTTTGTTGAGGCAAATCCTGTTGTTGAAATAAAGTCTGGATATGAAGAAGAATTTGCTAAAAAAATACCTAAAAAGATTTTAAGCGGACAAGTTAGTAACTCAAGAACCCAGCAGATAGAGGCTCTTACAATTCAGAGCAGATCCCTTTATGAGATTTTGGATGAGCAGATAGGAAAACCACTCTTTCCAACTCCTCTCTCTCAAAAAATAGCTTCATTTATAGTAGAAAATCTAGATGAAAATGGCTATTATGAGGGAGATACAAAGAGTTTTTGTGGAGTAAACGCTATAAGTGAAGATGAGTTTGAGAGGGTTCGTCTTAGGTTTGCTTTTATTGAACCTGTTGGAATTGCTGCAAAAAATCTAGCTGAATCATTTTTGTTTCAACTAGATAACTCAGACATTAGTGATGAAGCTTACCCTTTTTGCGTAGAAATTATAAACTCACTTGAGGATATACATGAATTTTCATCAAAAGAGCATTTTAGTGAAGCTATGAGAGTCTTATCTAGCTTCAAAAACCCTCCAGCTATAGAGTATCAAGAAGATTCTGCTCAAGTTGTACCAGACCTTATGATTTTTTTTAATGATGAAGATGAGATAGAGATAAAACTAAATGATGAGTACTATCCAATCATAAAGATAGACACAAATTATGCGGTTGAGCATGAATTTATCACTCAAAAGATAAAAGAGGCAAAGAGTTTAGTTGATGCGCTTGATATGAGGCGTGCAACCCTTTACAAGGTTGGACTTATGATAGTTGAGTATCAGTATGAGTTTTTTGTTGGTGGTCAGATTATGCCACTTACTCTAAAAACTTTAGCAGATGAGTTTGGACACAACCCATCTACTATTTCTCGTGCCATTGCAAACAAGTATATAGCGTGTGATAGAGGTCTCTTTGCTATGAAAGAGTTTTTTACAACTGCCATAGATGAAGATGTCTCAAACGCGGCTATAAAGGAGTTTTTAATAGGGCTAATTAAGCAAGAAAATCGTCAAAAACCCTTGAGTGATATGAAATTGCTTGAGCTTATTCAAGAAAAATTTAAAGTTAAGATGGTTAGACGCACCATCGCAAAGTATAGAAAACAACTAAATATAGCAGGTTCAAGTGAAAGAAAAAAACTCTATCATCTACATTAAAAAACTTTTAGATAGAGAAGCTAAAAAAAGAGATAATGCAGATGAAGTCTCGCTAGATAGACTAGATCCCATCTTAGTTGCAAAACGCTACAAAGATGCAAACATCTCCTTAATCTGTGCCTTGTTTGCTTATGGTGGAGTCAAACAGATAGTTAAATTTTTAGACTCACTAGACTTCTCGCTTTTAAAAAAGAGTGACAAAGATATAAGAGAGGCTTTACAAAACCACTACTATAGATTTCAAAAGAGTGAGGATGTTATTGCTCTTTTTATCGCTCTAAAGAGATTAAATGAAGAGAGTAGCTTAGAAGAGATATTTAGAATTGCTTACATAAAAGAGAGAAGTGTTATCCACGGTATCAACGCTCTTATAGAGGCTATAAACTCACTTTTTCCACATAACTCTCAAGGCTACAGATTTTTAATCTCAAAAGTCACCACAAAAACCAAAGGAGCTGGGGCATTAAAGAGATGGATGATGTTTCTTAGATGGATGGTAAGAGATGACAATATAGATATGGGGCTTTGGAGTTGTGTAGATAAAGCAGACTTAATCATGCCACTAGATACTCATACTTTTAAAGTTTCAAAAAAACTAGGGCTACTCCATAGAAAAACCTACGACCTTCAAGCCGCAGTAGAGCTAACCCAAATGCTAAAGAGATTTGATGAAAATGACCCTTTAAAGTATGATTTTGCTTTATATAGAATTGGGCAAGAAAAATTAATCTAAATTAATTGTATTTTGCCCCTTTAACTTATTTTACCACCACTTGCAGATTAGTAAAAACAACTCTCTGTTTAAACTAATCTCAAACGTCATATTGAGCTTTATTTTTACTCTCGTCTTTATCAAACACATAAGCAAACATTGGCACGTAGATGAGTGTAAGGAGTGTTCCAACGATAACTCCGCCAATTGCCACATCTGCTAAGGGACTAAGCCTCTCTAGTCCAACGGCTTGCTCTAGGGCTATAGGTATCATACCTGCTGCTGTTGCAAAAGCTGTCATCATTACAGGGCGAAAACGAACTCTTACAGCTTCTACAGCACTCTCAAAAGCTCCCTCCCCACTCTTACGATTGTTTTGATAGAAGTCGATTAAGAGTACTGCATTTTTTATTATAATCCCAAAGAGTAGAAGAATACCTAGCAAACTCGGCATACAGCTAGGTTTCTCAAAGATTAACATACCCCATGCAGCGCCAATTAGAGAGAGTGGCAAAACAAGTATCATAATAAATGCCATTCTAACAGAGCGATATATCGCAATAAGTATCATAATAAGGATTATAATCCCAAAGCCTATGGCTTTTATCATGCGTTTAAAACTATCATCTATCTGAGCTATATCTCCTGTTTGCTCAACTATTACATCATTTAGTTTTACACTCTTTAGTGCTTCTATGGTATCGTCAGTTAAGTGAGTAACAGGACGTTTTGAGCGGTAACCATTTACATCTATAGAGTAGAGCATCTTATCACGTTCTATCTTTGCAAAGGTAAGATGACGATTTAGCGAGGCAATGTGTGAAAGTGGGATTTCACCCATCGGTGTTGTGATTGGCAGAAGTCTTAGAGTCTCAATATTTTGAGAAAATTTCCCTTTTAAGTAAAGTCTTACAAACTGGGTATTCATCGATTCTAAATTTGCATTTAGCCCGATTATCTCACCTTTTATAGGAAGTTGCATAGCTATTTGATATGGTGTAATTCCATAACTTAGTGCCTTGTTTTCATCTATGTTTAACTCAACTTCCATAAAGTCCTTATCCCAACTTGTACTTACAGAGGTAAGTCCTGCAACATCGCTAAGAGCCTGCTCGACAAGGTGTGATTTATCACTTAGTCCATCAACAACTGCGGAAGATAACCTCACATCTATAGTTGCTTTTATACTTGAGAGTGCAGTTGCTCCAAAATCAAAGACATCGTTGCGTTTAACGCCCTCTATTTGGGAAATTTTATCACGAATGATATCTTCAAGTTCCCAAATAGTCTCTTCTCTTTCAAATCTATTGATACAGCTAATGGTAATAGTAGCTTCTGCAGGTAAGTTTCCACTGCCTAGGGATAAAACACCAGGCTCTGTACCAAAAGCAACAGAACTCATTTTTACCCATTTTTGTTCATGTAACCACTTTAAAACTGGTTTTATCTTCTCCTCTGCACTCTCAACGGTTTCATTAACACTAAAAGCAACTTGAGCTTTGATGATTCCTGTATCCATTGGTGGCATAGCATCTTTGCCAATTGTAGGCATGATGTTTTTCAAACTAACGCCAAGGAGTAAGATAACACCAACTGTAAGTAAGATGCGACGAAAAACTTTAAACTTTTTGTTTGAGAACTTTATGATGCCTATATAGGGAGTGACAAGTTTACCAATGGTATTGTTATAAAAACTATCAAACATCTTTTCTACTTTTGTTTTACCAGTTCCATTCTTATATAACCAAGCTGAGAGTAGGGGTATAAAGGTTATAGATAAAAACCAACTTATAAACAGAGCAATTATAAGGGTCTCAATCAGAGGTCTAAAAATCTTTTGTGGATAGCCTCCAATAAACATAAGTGGAAAAAGAATAGCAGCAGTAGCAATAGTTCCAGCAAAAACAGGAGTTAATACCTCCTTTGTTCCCTCTTTTATAGCATCTTGTAAGTTTGCATGCTTTTCATCTAAATGCCTCTCTATATTTTCTAAAACAACCACTGCATCATCTACGAGCATACCAAGTGCTAAAATAATCGCGGTATAGATTACTATGTTTAACTCTCCCCCAGTGAGCCAAACGATGGCAATAGTAGAGAAAAAAACCATAGGTATAGAGAGCCCTGCTGCGATAATAGCTCTAAAATTACCCAAAAAAAGCATAAGAATAAAAAGAGTAAAGATTATAGCATCCTTTAGAGCATCAAGCATGTTGGAGTTTGCTTGTTCTATCAAATCTCTTTGTGTATCACTTATCTCAAAATTGATGCTAGGGTACTCAGTTTGAAGTTTTTGCATCTCATTACGAGCTGCACTACTAACATCAAGAACACTCCCTCCTGGTGCACGCTGGATGGCAAGAGCAATAGCTCCTTGCCCATTTCCCAAGTATCCGCTAGTTCTCTTTTGGTAGCTCCACTTAATGTCTGCTACATCTCCAAGACGCACATTTGGCATCACGGGTAGTTGTTTAAGACGTTCTACATTGTTTTTTTCACCATAATATGTAACTGTGTAAAAATCATTATCACCTTTGATAAATCCAATAGGAATGTCACGATTAAGTGCTCTGATGGCTTTAGCTATCTCCTCAAAATTGATACTATAACGCTTTGCTTTAAAGGGGTCTATCTCAATGTTTATGGCACTCTCAAATCCACCAAATACTTCGACATTTCCTATCTCTGTATTACTTAAGAGATATGGTTTTATGAAACTATCCGCTATTTTTCTAATATCCGACAAATCAACGCTACTGTTTTTTGGAGTAAGTGAGATAATATCAACAGGAAGTGTGAAATCACCTGCTGTATAGACGGCAGGACTGAGACCTGATGGTATCTTTGCTCTTGCGATACTAAGTGCATTTGCTACATCAACTGCTGCTGCATTTAAGCCTTTTTCATACTCAAACTCAGCTTTTACTATAGAGAAGTTTGCAACATTCACACTGCTCACATCTGTAACTAGACCTAAACGGGCAATCTCTTGTTCTATTGGTTTAGAAACAGTTGATGCTGCTACTTGGGCAGTAGCACCAGGGACTGCAGTAATGACTACGACTTGAGGTGGATTTGCATCTGGAAATAAGTTTTTTGGTAGAACTATAAGAGCAATAGTTCCTATTACAAAAAATGTGGCAATTATGGAGTAGAGTAGATAAGGTCTTTTATAAAAATACTCAAACATTTTTTTACTCCTTTACCTCTAACGCATGGCCACTTGAGAGTTTAAGTAAGATATCTGGTTTTGCTACAACAATTTTCTCACCTTCAAAGCTCTCAGATATAAGAACACCTTGTTCGGCACTCTCTAGAATATGCACCTCTTTTGACTCTGCTTTGTTGCCATTTACAACAAGAACATAACTTTTGCCGTTACGGTTAAGAAGTGCATCAAACGGCAGTAGAAAACCTTTATCATTATAAGTTATCACATCTACTTCGGCTCTATCGCCACTTGTAAGCTTAGAGTCTCCTATATAAACTTTATACTCTGCTAAGCCATGAAAGGTGCTATTAAGAGCAATAGCAGGAAAAACTTCTCCATTAAACGAGACCCCCTTTATGTTTATGTTTGTAGGGATTCTAAGTAACAGATAAAAACCATTTTTAGAACTGATTTTAGCAAGTGGACTACCCGGCATACTCATAGCTCCATCGCTTGACATGCTTTTAGCTATAACGCCATCAACTGGAGAAATGATAACTGCGTAGGATAGATTGTTTTTTGACTCTATCTCTTGCTGTTTAAGTCCTGCTATTTTTGCCTCAGTTGCGGCTATCATAGTTGCCTCTTTTTGAGATTCCTCTATAGACGCACCTTGCATACTGAGGAGTTGGGTTGTTCTTTTGTGTGTCGCTTTTAAGTTCTTTAGTGCGATATTTTCAGAAGTTATCTGATTTTGAATACTTTTAAGAGAGCTCTCTATACTAGTTGTGTCGAGTCGTGCGATTACATCACCTTTTTTTACTGGTGCACCACTATTTTTTATACTAATAATCCTTGCTGAAATTCTTGAAGAGAGTAAAACATCTTTGTCATTTTCTACCTCAGCGAGATAGGGAAGAGATAGCTTAGCATCAACTATGGCTGGTGTCATAACTTTTACTACAATAGGATAAATCTTTGCTTTTGGCATGGATGCATCAGCCGCTCTTGCTGTTTGAATTTTTTTTGCTCCAGCTATACCAAGAGCTACGACAACGATTAGGGCTAAAACTATCTTTAAATATTTTTTCATTTGACCATCTCCTCAATATTGTTAGCATAAATAACTGCTAGTTGCATTTTTGTTTGTATCATCTCGGCTTCTGCCTTGTGAAGCTCGGCCTCTGCAGAGACCACATCATCTTCATACCTTAAGTACTCTTCAGTTGAGAGTCTTGCGTTTTTAAAGTTGAGTTTTGCAATCTCAAGTAGCTGTTTTTTATTGTATATACTCTGAGTATAGAGCTTCATAGAGTTGTCTAGAAGAGGTAGAGACTCCTCTAGCATCTGCGCTTTTGCTTCTAGTTCATCTGTTGCTTTTTTAAGTTCTACTTCGCTTGATTTTACTTCTACTTTGGCTAAAGAGATCTCACTATAACTATCCATTTGAAATAGTGGTATATTTAAAACCACGCCTATGTTTCCATACTCTTCATTTAGACTTTTATTATTGTTATATGCCGTACCTTGTGAGAAAGTATAAGAGCCTTGAGCAAAAAGGGAAGGGTAGAGTCTCTCTTTTTTGGCTTTTACACTTAACTTATCAGCAGCTATTTTTACTCTTAAAGGTTCTAGCGACGCTAAGCCTTTGCTACTATCAAGGTTGTCACTAAGAGTCATAGCAACGGGAGTTTCTAGTTTTATGCCTGTGAGAGAATATATTATACTTATAAGTTTTTTCTTTTGAAGGTTGATATTGTTTTTAGCGATATTTATCTGGTTGAGACTATCATTTATTTTATAGAGTGCTGATGCAGCAACTCTTCCATTTTCTACTTTTATTTGCAGAGTTTTTTTTGTCTCTAGTAGTGATTTTTCTTTTGCGTTTAGAGATTTTTGAAGTGCTAGTAAGTAGACAAAATTTGCATTATTTCCAACTATAAGTGCTTCGTTTTGAAGAAGATTTATATGTTTTTTTGCTTTTGCACTTTTTTGTATTGCTTTGGCTTTGTCAACTAGAGTGAAAATAGACTTCATAAAAAGAGGCATAGTAAAGGTAACTCCCTCGCGAGTAATATTCTCACTAAAAGGTTGTGCCGTTGCAGGATTTTTTACACTGTTTGGCGGAACTGGTAAAAGATTTGTCGGCGAAGAGTAGTGGTCGAAACTTACAAATAGATCTATCCTTGGGTAAAGCTCTGCTTTGTTTAAATCCTCATAAAGCTCTGCTTTTTTTACTACCATCTCATCAGACTTTGTTTGTGAATGTTTTTTAAGCGCATCAAAGAGTTCGGGCATTGTGTATGCACTTAGTAGCAAAGGTAAAGAGAACATTATTAATGCTTTTTTTAACATAGTAATCCTTTTATGATTTTTTTAGAGAGAGATTCAACTATGTTTTCAAACTCAATCTCAGGAAGTTTGCTTTTATCTTCAAGCACAGAAAATATCCTCTCTCTAAGTGGTTTTGTGGTGTTGTAAGAAGTAAGTGTTGAGACAATCATCATCTGAATCATAAAGGGATTCTCTTTTTCAAATACTTTTTCATCTTCACCTTGCTCTAAGATGAGTATCAATCTTGCAAGAGTACGGGAGAGAAATACTGCACATTTATCTGGAAGCGTTGCTGCTGTACTTGCTATCTCTCTTGCAAAGATGGAGCTAAAAGTTGGATTTGAGATAAGAAAGGAGCCAAAGGTATTGATATAGTTGTAAAGCTTATCTTTAGCATCACCCTCTAAGGTATTTTTTTCAATAATTTGAGCAAGTTTTGAAAACTGGGAGCAAACAACAGCCTCATATAGTGCTGCTTTATCTTTGTAATGATAATAGATAGCAGGTTTGGTAATATCACACTCTTTAGCAATCAGATCTAAATTTGTATTTTCATAACCATATTTTGAAAAGTTTGTTATAGCAGTTGTTAAAATTAACTCTTTTTTTGATTTTTTAGCCATTATAAACTCTCTGCTTGTTTTATAAAGGACTCTATTGTTTTTGTATAGTTTATGCTTTTTTGCAAAGCTGACATTTTTTTTGTTTTCATACTTTTACTTCTTTTGGTGTTGATATTCGTACAGTTTTTTTCTGATATTCATAGGAACAGTAAATAAACTTACTTTCGAGTAAGTAAGTTTATTGCTTTTTCTCTTGCTTTTAACTTAAATGAGCATGCTTAATAGAAAAAGGATTAAATAAAATCTAAATTTAGTGAAGTTTAATAGGGAGATTTTATATTATTGTGGTAGTTGCATCATCTCTTATAAAATATTTTATAAGAGATGATGCTTTGTTTTTTTGAATTGGCGAATTTATATATACTTACTTTATGTCTTGTTTAATCTTCTCTTCAACATCGCCTAAAAATGATTTAAAGTCTAAAGAGTCCCAATAACCTAAAAATGTAAAAATCTCTTTACCTTTTGCAGTTACAAAGTAGTGTCTTGGGACACTTTTTACCTTCATCCAAGATGGAAAATCATCTATATCTCTATCTAAGTGAACTAAGATATATTTTTCATTTAACATTTTTAAGACTTCTTTATCTTGTAAGGTTGTGTTTTTAAACTTTTTGCACCACCCACAAGTTGATGAAGTTATCAAAATGTAGAGGTTTTTGTTCTCTTTTTGTGCAACTTTAAGTGATGCTTCATAGTCGTCTGACCAGCCAAGTTCCACACTCCAAAGTGAAGAGATCAAAAGTAGAGTTAAAACTATATATTTCATTTTTATCCTTCAAGATATTGAGATTTTGATTTATATCAAAAAATTATACCACCACTTTCAAAAATATTGCTGAAAATCACAAACTTGGAGAATTCTATATTCTTAAAAAAGGGTATTAGAACTCTTTTTTTATAGACTTAAGTACTTGAATTTACTAAAGTGCTGGTATAATTTTTTAACAAATATAGGGATGTAGATGCAACACGACAACTTTAAAGATAAAGCTAAAGATTGGGATAACAAAAGTAATACCAACACAAAAACTATTGGTGGTGCTATTTTAGAAAGATTTGCTCTGCATTCTGAGATGGAGCTCTTAGACTTTGGAACTGGAACTGGGCTTTTGGGTTTTGAGATAGCTGGGCATGTTAAAAAAGTTTATGGTGTTGATACCTCATTTAGTATGTTAGAGGAGCTTGTCGCTAAAAACAGTTCTGAACTTAGTATTGAACCAGTGCATCAAGACATCATAAAAACACCACTGCAAAGAAGTTTTGATGGGCTTATAAGCTCTATGACTCTGCATCATATAGAGGATTTGCATCTATTTTTTTCTACAATTCATTCAAATATACAAGACGATGGATTTATAGCTATTGCTGACCTTGAACTAGAAGATGGTAGCTTTCATTCAGATAATAGTGGAGTGTTTCATTTTGGTTTTGATACAAAAAAACTGCGAAAAATTGCCTCAAATTGTGGATTTAAGGATATAGAAATTTCACAAGTAAATAAGATTAAAAAGCCACAACAAGAGTATGGTGTTTTCTTGCTTACTGCTATAAAGTAACTTTTTATAGATACAATAACTATATGAAAAAAATCCTCTTTTATATTCTTTTAACGCAAGCTCTCTTGTACTCTTGTGCTACATGCTCATTTATGATTCCCACTGCAGATGTTGGGTTGAGACTTCCTATAGAAAATAACAAACTTAAAAAAATAGAAGTAATGTGGCACTTCTCTGATGCGTATACCTCGGAGCTAACTCACAACTACGATAAAAATAAAAATCTTATCTTAGATAAAGAAGAGCTTGAGAAGGTTTTAGAGATAAAACTTGACTATCTTTTAGCTAAAGATATGCTCACACTTATAAAGTATGGAGATAGTGATCATGAAAACATTATAGATGCGACATATGGCGATTTTACTATAGAAGTAGTAGATAACAGACTTCTTTTTGGGTTTAATATCTTTGTTGATATAGATATTAAAAACAAACATACTATATCTTTTTTGTTTGAAGATGATGAGGCTTTTTTTAGTTTTATAGTGGATGATGTAGAAGTAGAAGCAGAGGATTTTGATTTTCTTAAAAATCTTTATCTCTTTAGTGCGGCAGTACATTTTCGTTTTGAGCCTTTTGAGGAAGTTCCAACAACAGTAGAGACAAAGACAGAGTCTGGAACTATTTTAAAAGAGGATGTAGTTATAACTGACGAACCAGTACAGCAAGAAAAAACCCAAAAACAAGATGAACCAACTACACAAGAAAATCTTCTGCTTAAAACCATAGAGAAATTAAAGTCACTTTTTAAAGATGCACAAGAGAATAAAAAACCTTTGACATATCTGCTTATTTTACTATTTGCTTATGTTTATGGAGTTGTTCACGCCATAGGTCCAGGGCATGGAAAAACACTTGTAGCGAGCTACTTTCTCTCAAATGAGAGGTCTTACACGAAAGCATTTTTTATCTCTCTTGCCATCGGAGTTGTGCATACTTTTTCAGCCTTTTTGCTTACTCTATTTATCTACTTTGTTGTAGAGACTTTTTTGGCTCAGTTTATGCAAAACACCATTATGTTAACTACAAAGGTCTCCGCTTTTGTTATCATCTCAATAGCTCTATATCTGTTATATAAAAAACTAAAAGCTTATAGAGTTAAAAAAAACAGCATGAGTTTTAGTACAACACCTCACGAATCAAATTGTGGTTGTGGCTCATGTAAAGTAGATCAAAACTCTACGGACTTAGCACTTATAATCTCTGCTGGAATCATTCCTTGTCCGGGGACTGTAACTATTTTTATCTTTTCACTCTCTATGGGGATGTACTTTTTAGGATTTTTATCAGCTTTTGTGATGAGTTTAGGAATGAGCACTATAATCTTTCTCTCAGCCATCGTAAGTGTAAGTGTGCGTAAAAAAACCTCACAAAAACATACAAAAATCCAGCTTATACTAGAGTATCTCTCACTTGCACTAATCTTCATCTTAGGAATTGTGCTTTTTTTCTCAACCTAGCCACCTTTAAGAAGCTAGATTTCAACCTCGTAGATAGGGCTTACAAATTCTATTTTGATTTTAAAGTAGTATAGGGCGAAGCTGAAGCATCACTTCTAAAAGACATAGCAACTTTAAGCAACGCCTCTCTTAGAAATGCTAGATGTTTTTTTACACAGCATAAACTAACACGGCTAAATTTCGATATAATCGCATCTTTAATATATACTTTATTTCAAGGAGATTATAATGGAGTGCGAATTCCCCTCAGTAAATTCAAATAAAAAAGAGATACAAGAGATTTTTAAAGAGATAAAAACTATTGCTGTTGTAGGTCTATCTCCAGATGAGAGCAAGGCTAGTCATAGAGTTGCAGCTTATCTTAAAGAGTCTGGTTATAAGATAGTCCCCATCTACCCAAAAGAAGAGACTATACTTGGAGAAAAAGTATATAGATCACTAAAAGAGATACCGTTTGAAGTAGATATGGTAGATATTTTTAGAAAACCAAAAGCACTAGATGATGTAGCTGATGCGTGCATTCAAAGAGGCGATATTAAAGTTTTTTGGTCGCAGATTGGTATTGTAAATAATGAGGCTGCACAAAGAGCTAAAGACACAGGGATGAGAGTTGTACAAAATCTATGTACGATGGTAGAGCATAAAGCATTGGAAGGTTAGACAAGTTGTTAGATTTAGATAAGATTAATAAAGCAAAAGAGACAATAGCGGAGGTTATATCACAAACTCCATTTTCATACGCTCCACATCTAAGTAAGATATCATCGATGGAGATTTACCTAAAAAAAGAGAACCTTCAAATAACTGGTGCTTTTAAGATTAGAGGTGCCTATAACAAGATAGCCTCACTCACAGAGGCTCAAAAAGATTGTGGTGTTATAGCTGCAAGCGCTGGAAATCACGCTCAAGGCGTGGCTCTTAGCGCCTCAAAGTTTGGTATTAGAGCAGTTATTGTGATGCCAGACTCTACTCCCTTAACAAAGATAGATGGTGTAAAGCTCTATGGTGCAGAGGTGATTTTGGCAGGTTCTAACTATGATGAAGCTTATGCCTATGCGAAAGAGTTTGGGCAAAAAAATTCTCTGACTTTTGTACACCCTTTTGAAGATGAAGATGTGATGGCAGGTCAAGGCACACTAGCGCTAGAGATACTTGAATCTTGCAAAGAGTTAGATGCAGTAGTCATCCCAGTTGGTGGTGGCGGTCTTATTGCTGGAATGGCTACTGCCATAAAGAGTATAAATCCTAACATAGAAGTTATAGGCGTTAGCGCAAAAGGTGCACCTGCTTTTAAAGACTCATTTGAGCTTAAAAAAGCTGTTGATTCTCTTAGTGTTAGAACTATTGCTGATGGGATCGCAGTTAGAGACACTTCTTCAATCACGCTTGCATATGCACTAAAGAGTGTAGATCGTTTTGTTAGTGTGGATGATGCAGAGATTGCTAGTGCTATTTTAGCTTTACTTGAGAAACAAAAGCTCGTAGTTGAGGGTGCTGGAGCTGCAACTGTAGCCGCTGTTATTCATAACAAGCTTGACCATCTAAAGGGAAAAAAAGTGGCCCTAGTTCTAAGTGGCGGAAATATGGATGTTACACTTTTGTCTGTAATTATCGAAAAAGGTCTTTTAAAGTCTGGCAGAAAGATGAAGCTAACTGTTACTCTTATAGATAAACCAGGCTCTCTTATGCACTTTACAGAGATACTAAAAGAGTTAAATGCAAACATTGTTCATATTGCCTATGATCGAACTTCGATTTCACTTGATTATGGAGATGCGAATGTTACTGTTCACATGGAGACAAAAGGTCAAGCACATCAACAAGAGATAGAAGATAAGTTAAGAGCTGAGGGGTACTTAAGAGATCATTAGCATGAAGCCAACAAAAGAAGTAAGCCTAAAAGATGCCATCATAAGAGTTAAACTTATGGATGATGGCAAACTCTTAGTTGTAGATGCCAAGAGTGTAATTAGATTTTTAGATCTTATGAGTTTAAGAACTCTCTCTGGGTTTAAGTGCGCTATAGAATATAGTAGTTTTAAGAGACAAGTCTTTGACTTTAGTGGTAATGGTTTATATTTTACGCTTATAAGCTCTACTAAAAAAGAGTCGCTTCTTTATAATGCAAAGAGCAAAAGAGCTATTGCAAAGATGGATAGGCATAGCGGTGAAGTTAACTGTGTGGCAATAGATCCAAGTTCTAAGTATATGTTTAGTTGTGGTGATGATGGAAAATCATACGCCATAGATATTATAAATAAAAGAGTAGCTTTTACACTTCCCATCCATTCTGATGCCATCAATGATTTAGCCTTTAGTAAAAATGCTCAGTGGGCTGCAACTGCGAGCTATGATAAAAAAATCTATCTTTTTAATATGATAACTATGACAAAAAAATGCAAACTTATAGGACATAAAGAAGCAGTTTTACAAGTTCATTTCTTGAGCGAAAATAGACTCTTTAGTATAGATAAGGCAAACACTGCTATAGTTTGGGATTATGAAAAAGGGAAAATTATTCAGAGGCTTGAAGGTGTTCATGATGACATATCGAGTATAACATCAAGTCAAGATGGAGTCTTTCTTTTTTTGGGAACCGAGTTAGGCTATGTTATAGTTTACGAACTTGAGAGTTACAAGATATTGTCAAGAAAATATATAAAATTATCATCTACTATAACAGCTCTTGAGTTTGATGGAAAAACTTCACAGCTCATTGTTGCAACTGAGAATTCTAATCTACTTATTTATGATATATTTGAATCACAGGAACGTATAACTAAGCTATTGAAGATAAAAAATTATAAAAAAATCCAAGAAATTGTAGAAAAAAATCCACTCCTAGCCTACACAAAAGCCTATCAAATTGTTATCTCCATTTGGAATACAACGGTAAAAAAAGCAAGGTTGGCGTTAGAGAAAAATGATAAAAAAAAGGCTCTTGCACTTTTTGGGAATTTTCAAAAGATACCAGCTAGAAACTCTGCTATTAAAGCCATTATCTCAGAGTATCAAGAGTTTGATAAATTTGCAAAATTTGCACAAGAGTCAAAATTTCCCCTTGCCTATGCTTTAGCTCTAAAGCATCCTCACTACCAAGATTCTCAACTATATAAGACGCTTGAGCTAAACTGGAAAAAAACATTTTCTGAGGCTAAAAGATATGCCATAGATCCAAATGGTGCAGAGTTGGCTCGTGAAATTTTAGCTCCATACAGGGGTGTGACGCAAAAAACGAAGTTTATCCAAGATCTACTTGCAAAGAGTGAAGTTTATAAACGCTTTCGTATAGCTATAGGACAAAAAGATTTTAAAGTAGCATTTGAGCTTATAAAACTAAACTCATTTTTAAAAGAGCTCCCAGACTATAGCGCACTTATAAATTACGGGGATTCACTCTATATAAAGAGCCAAAAATTTCTCCAGCAAGACAATACCCATGAAGCTATCAAGATGTTAAGAATTTTAGTGGATTTTACTGACTTTTCTCTAGATGCAAAGAAGCTTATGAAAAGCATAGAGTGCAGACATAAGTTTTACGCAGCTATAAAAGAAGATGATATGACTACTGCCTACAATATATTAGCTCTAAATGAAGACCTACAAAACACGCAAGATGCTAAAAAACTTCAAAAAGAGTATAACGATGCAGTAGCAACTGCAAATGAGTTTGCACTAGATGCAAATATAAAAGGGTTAAATAGAGTTTTAGAAAAGTATATAAAGGTAAGCTCCAAAAGCTCAGCACTTGCAGGCATCTATGGTTGGTGTTATATGGTTGAGCTTGAAAAGGCCATAGAAGAAAGAAGAGATCAAGCTACTATAGAGAAGGGTATAAAAAACTATATTTTATACTTTGGACTTCAAGACCAAATAGAGTCTCTTTTTAATATCTTTAAAGACAATTATCCGCAAACAAAACTTAACCTAAAACTCCAAACTAAAGGCTCTAAGAGTATGTGGCGAACTTCTATGATTGTAAACTCCATCTTAGATTAAATTTAAATCACAAAATTTTTAGACTTTTTAACCTCTATTATAGTTCTATTTTCATATAATTGGCGAATTTTTTAATAAGGAGTCGTTTATGCAGATTAGTGGCGCACAAATGGTCATTGAAGCATTAATCGCAGAGGGTGTAGACACAGTTTTTGGCTACCCTGGTGGAGCGATTATGAATGTTTACGACGAGATTTATAAACAAGACAATTTTAAACATATTTTGACAAGACACGAACAAGCAGCAGTTCATGCTGCTGAGGGCTACTCAAAAGCGAGTGGAAAAGTCGGTGTAGCTATGATTACGAGTGGTCCTGGTTTTACAAATGCTGTGACTGGTTTAGCTGATGCTTATATGGATTCTATTCCATTAGTTGTTATAAGTGGGCAAGTTCCTATGAGTCTTATCGGCACTGACGCATTTCAAGAGATAGATGCAGTTGGTATAAGTCGTTCATGTACTAAACACAACTACCTTGTAACAAATGCAAGTGATCTACCTCGTGTTTTAAAAGAAGCGTTTCATATTGCAGCATCTGGTCGTCCTGGTCCTGTTCACGTAGATATTCCAAAAGATGTGACCGCTGAGATTGCAGAGTTTGATTATTCTATAGAGCTTGGTCTTGAGACTTATAAACCAAATGTCAAAGGTAATCCTCGTCAAATCAAAAAAGCGATAGCGGCAATTGCTAAAGCAAAAAGACCACTATTTTATATTGGTGGTGGGGTAATAAATGCAAATGCTGGTTACGAAGTAAGAGAGCTTATAAAGAAGACTGGGATACCTGCTGTTGAGACATTTATGGCTAGAGGTGTTTTATCTCATGATGATAAACTCTTAGTTGGAATGCTTGGAATGCATGGTTCTTACGCATCAAATATGGCAATGAGTGAGACTGACTTAGTTATAGGTCTAGGGGCGAGATTTGATGACCGTGTAACTGGTAAGCTATCTGAATTTGCAAAAAATGCAAGTGTTATCCATGTTGATATAGATCCTGCATCTATCTCAAAACTTGTAAATGCTGACTACCCAATAGTTGGAGATGTTAAAAATGTTGTAAAAGAGATGCTTGAACTCTCTACATCCATCAACTCTAATAAATATGAGCCGTGGAGAGAGACTGTAGCAAACTTTGCCGAACTTCATCCTCTTGTCTATCATGAAGACACAGATAGAATAAAACCACAATGGGTTGTAGAGAGAGTAGGCGAGTTACTGGGAGATGATGCAAATATTTCAACAGATGTTGGTCAGCATCAGATGTGGACTGCACAGTTTTACCCTTTTAGTCGTCCTAGACAGTTTATAAGTTCTGGTGGACTTGGAACTATGGGCTTTGGTTTTCCAGCTGCAATGGGCGTTAAAGCTGCATCTCCTGATAAAATTAGTATAAACTTTACTGGAGATGGCTCTATCCTTATGAACTGCCAAGAGTTAATGACTGCGGTTGAGCAAAAGCTTCCAGTTATAAACATCATCCTAAATAACAACTATCTAGGAATGGTTCGACAATGGCAGACACTATTTTATGATAAAAGGCATAGTGAAACAGACCTAAGCGTTCAGCCTGATTTTGTCCTCTTAGCAGAGGCTTTTGGTGGGGTAGGTTATAGAGTTACAACAAAAGAGGAGTTTGATGCAGCACTAAAGGATGCGATAGAGAAGAACATCGTTGCTTTTATCGATGTTGTAGTTGAGAGGTTAGAGAATGTTATGCCGATGGTCCCATCAGGTGGAAGCCTCTTTAACATGATGTTATTAGAGAGAAAGGAGAAATAATGACTGAAAATAGTGAAAGAAGAGTAGTTTCAGTTATCGTTGTCAATGAAGCGAGTGTTTTATCTCGTATCACAGATCTTTTTTCTGGTCGCGGGTATAACATCACTTCACTAACAGTAGCTCCGATTCCTGAGAGCAAATACTCAAGACTAACTATAGTAACTTCTGGCTCAGTTAGAGTTATAGAGCAGATTACTAAGCAGCTTCACAAGCTAGTTCCTGTTTTAAAGGTTTATGAGCATGCTGATTTGGTTGAAAAAGAGATGGCTCTTATAAAGTTTCCTATAACTGAAAGTATTAGCGATATAACTGCTTTGTGTCAGGCTTATAACGGTAATATTGTAAATGTTGGAGAAAATATCTTTATTGCAATGATAGCAGATGATCCAAAAAGAGTAGATAACTTCTTAAAGATGATAAAAAGATATAATCCTAAAGAGATAGTAAGAAGCGGTGCTGTTGCACTTGAGAGATAGTAGATGATCTTTAGTAAGGTAGTATATTGCCTAAAAGGATATAGATGAAGATATCAGAAATAGCTACCATCATTGGAGTTGATTTTAACCAAGAAGACTTTGAAATTACAGGCATAAACACTCTCAAATCTGCCTCAAAAACAGAACTCTCTTTTGTGTCAAACTCAAAGTATATAAATGATATAAAAGACTCAAAAGCGAGGGCTATAATAGTTGATGCTAACACAAAAGAGTTTGTACCAGAGAACTCTATAGCTTTGGTAGTAGAATCTCCTTATTGGGAGATGGCAAAACTTTCAAAGTATTTTGCTCCTAGTATAGAAGATGAAACACTTCCAGAGCCAAAGATAGGCGAGGGTAGTAAAGTATCGCCTAAAGCTGAAATAGCAAAAGGTGCTACTATTGGTGAGAACTGTACTATTATGGCTCATGTATATATAGGTGCAAATGTTACCATAGGTGATAATACTACTCTTCATCCAAGTGTTTGTATCTATAGAGATTGTAAAGTTGGAAGTGATTGTATTATACATGCAAATACAACCATAGGAAGTGATGGTTTTGGTTTTGCTACTTCAAAGCTAGGTGAGCATAAAAAGATATATCAAAATGGAAATGTAGTTATAGAAGATAGTGTTGAAATTGGAAGTTCTACTGCGATAGATAGGGCTGCTTTTGGAACTACTCTTATAAAAAAAGGCGTTAGGATTGACAACCTTGTTCAAGTCGGTCACAACTGCGAGATAGGTGAGTATAGCGTTTTAGTCTCACAAGCTGGTATTGCAGGATCTACTAAGATGGGTAGAAATGTTGTAATGGGCGGACAAAGTGCAATAGCTGGGCATCTTGAGATTGCAGCATTTACAACTATGGCCGCAAGAAGTGGGGTTACAAAAAGCATCAAAGAGAGCGGCTTGACATTTGCTGGTTTTCCTTTGATGGAACATAGATTGTGGTTGAAACTTCAGGCTAAACTAGCTAAACTAGTAAAATAACTTTTAAAGGATTTCAAATCATGTTAAAAACAATAGAATTAAGTGGAACAAAAAAAGGTGTTATATCTATAACTAAGCTAGAAGAGCCATATGGAGAAGATAGTGAAACAGTAGCTAGTATAGGTATATCTTTAACTGGGAAGAGTGATGCTCCAGAGTGGAAAGTTCATATACCACTAGATAATTTAGATGAAGTTATAGAAGCACTTAAAGCTCTAAAATAAAGAGTTTTCACTCAATCCCATGCTCTGTCTATATAACAACTCACTCTCGACTAGTGCTTTAATCACTCTGGCTTCCACGCTCCACGTGTGAGCCTATATATGTACAACAACTAAGATATATATATGAGTTCCAACGCAGAGCATTGGAACTAGTGGATAATTTTTATTTTCTGCACTCTTTAACAAACTCTGCGATTCTAGAGATTCCTGTACGAATAGTACCTATATCAGTTGCAAAGCTCATTCTAAAGTAACCCTCGCTTCCAAAAGCTATACCTGGAACTACAGCTACAAGTTTTTTATCAAGCAAATCTTTTGAAAATGCAAGTGAATCAGAGCTAACCTCTTTGATATTGACAAACAAGTAAAATGCACCATCAGGCTTTACAACACTAAGTCCATCTATCTTGTTTATAAGCTCGTAGGCTTCATCTCTTCGTTTAATGAACTCTAATCTCATCATCTCAATGTCTGCATCAGCACTTCCATCAAGACCTGCAATAGCGGCTTTTTGAGTTATAGTATTGATGTTTGACGTACTTTGACTTTGTAACTTTTTAGTAGCTTTTATAAGCTCAGTATCATGTGCAGCCATATAACCAAATCTCCAACCAGTCATTGCTACTGACTTGCTTAGTCCGTTAATGGTTACAGTTCTTTTAAACATATCCTCACTAACAGCCGCACAAGATGTAAAGGTACCATCAAAGGTGAGTTTTTCATACATCTCATCAGAAGCAACTATGATATCAGTACCTTCTAAGACCTTACCTAAAGCTATAAGTTCATCTTTTGAGTAGATGGAGCCAGTAGGGTTTGATGGAGTAGTTAATACTAATATCTTTGTTTTTGAAGTAATAGCAGCGCTGAGTTGCTCTGGAGTTATTTTAAAAGATGTTTCATCACTAGTCTCTATCTCAACTACATCCCCACCGCAATACTTAACCAATTCAGGATAAGTAACCCAATAAGGTGCAGGGATAATAACTTCATCGCCTTTTTGTATGGTTGCACTAAAGAGGTTAAAAAGAGAGTGTTTAGCACCATTGCTTGTGATAATTTGGTTTGGTGCGTATGTAAGATTATTGTCTTTTTTTAACTTATTAGCTATCGCTTGTCTTAACTCAACTATACCATCAACAGCAGTATATTTTGTAAAACCTTCATTTATTGCGGCAATTGCAGCATCGTTGATAACTTTAGGTGTATTAAAATCAGGCTCTCCAGCAGAAAAGCTAAGGATATCTTTCCCCTGGGCTTTTAACTCTTGTGCTAAGGTAGTAATAGCAATAGTAATAGATTCAGAAAGTGTGTTGACGCGGTCAGTTAGCATAAGTGCATTCCTTGCAATAAAATATTGATGCAATTATACTAAAAATATAATATATATAGCTTAGTTTTTCATAGCTTTTATAAAGGATTCGTAGATATTTTCTAGTTCTAAATCTTCTTCTAGAACATTTTTATTGTCAACAACTAAGATATGTTCTAGTATAGCAACTCTCTTTAGAAGATACTCAAACATCTCTTTGTTGATATCTGGAAGCAAGTTATGCATAAATGGATCTTTACATCTTCCTTTTTGAATAACATGAGCAGGGATACCAATAGCAGTAGAGCAATCAGGAACCTCTCTAACGACCACAGAGTTAGCACCTATTTTTGAATACTCTCCGATAGTAATATTACCTAATATCTTGGCTCCAGCGCCGATAACTACACCTTTTTTAATAGTGGGATGTCGCTTTCCTTGAACTAAAGAGACACCACCTAGGGTTACTCCCTGATATATCAAAACATCACTCTCTATAACACTAGTCTCTCCTATAACAACACCAGTTCCATGATCTATAAAAACTCTAGGTCCAATAGTTGCAGCTGGGTGTATATCTATGTTGGTTATTATATGATTTACACCCATAATCATTCTAGAGAGTCTTTTATAGTTTGCATTATAGAGTCTGTGTGCTATTCTGTACCACGCTATTGCCCAAATGCCAGGATAATTAAAGATAAAATCTAGTTTAGAGTTAAAAGCAGGATCATTTCTATAAACATTCAAAAAATCTTCTTTAATTTCGCCAAATAATCCCATAATTAACCTTAGTTTGTAGTTCGTAGATAACCATTTTGATTTACAAAAGTTTCAAGTTTTGCAAGTGTATCATTTTTTTCTTGCTTCGAAATAAAGTCACTTTTTATCAAATCACCTTTAAGTTTATCTAAAATATCATCTTTACTATAACCGAGTGATTCTAATATCTCTAAAATGTTTTTTGATTCAACTTCGTTTGTGATTTTGTGTCCATCTTCATCTATTTCAATAGTATATTCACTAGGATGCGTAAAAAGATTGTGGTTCATTCCAAGTGTTTCTTGATAAGCTCCAACGTTAAAGAAGCCTAAAAAATAATCCTCTTCATCAAGATCAATATCATGTAAATAGAGAGGTTTATCAGGATCAAAACCTATCTCTCCATCACTATCACAAGTTATATCCCATAGAGACGCGGCTCTTAGTGGTGTTGTGTTTAGGTAGTGTAGTGGCATAACTGGGAAGTGTTGATTTAGACCCCAGTAATCTGGCAAACTTTGAAAGATAGAGGCATTTATAAGATATCTCTCTTGTAGCTTTACCTGAAGTTGCTCTAACTCATCTGTTGGGTCTGCTGACTTTAGATACAAGGCTCTTTTTATAATGTTGTGAACTAAAATCTCTGCGTTTGATCTGTCTTGAAGATCGATATAGCCTAAATCAAAAAGAGTAAGTAGTGACTCCATATGATCTAGTGCATCGTGAAGATACTCTATACAGTTTTGATTGCTAAGAAGATTATTTAGCTCTATTAGCTCATCAAGAAGAGGTGGATTTACAGGTTTAAAGTTTAAGAGTTTTTTTTGATAGTCATGCGTAAAAAGCTCTAGTACTGGAGTGACAAGAACTGCATGCGATGCTACTATAAATCTACCTGATTCTGTAAAAATATTTGGATGTTTTACATTTTTAGCATCCATTACTTGACCAAGCGAGAAGACAACTGAGCTTGTAAATTCATCTATTGAGTAGTTTCTAGCTTTTGATTTGGTATGTTGGTCATACTCTACGGCTAAACCTCCGCCAATATTTATATTATCAAGTGAGTCTGCACCCATCTTTCTAAGTTCAGCATAGATATTTCCAGCCTCTCTTAGTGCTTTTTTAAGAGGAGCTATATCTGACATTTGAGAGCCTAAATGAAAATGAACCATACTTAGATGTTTTAATAAATCTGCTTCATTTAAGAGTTTAATAGCCTCTATAATCTCTGTAGAAGTGAGTCCAAACTTAGCATCCATTCCACCACTTTTTGCCCAGATGCCACTTCCCGCACTATGAAGTCTTACTCTTATACCAATGTCAGGAACCTTTAAATTGCACTCCTGTGCCACTTCTATGATGGTCTCCAGCTCTCCTAAACCTTCGATAGTTAGAGTGATATTGTGTCCACTTTGAGCTGCAATAAATCCTAGAGTTATCATCTCCTTATCTTTAAAGCCATTTACTGTTATGTAAGCTCCAAGTGGAGTTTTACTCATGGCAAGGATTAGCTCTGCTTTTGAACCTGCCTCAAGCCCATAGTTAAATCTCCCTCCTTGCTCTGTAATAGCCTCTATAGCATGAGGAAACTGGTTTACTTTAAGAGGGAAAACAGCATTAAAACTGCCTCTATAGTTGTTTATTTTTATAGCTTTATCAAAGTAGGAGTAGAGGCTACTTATCTGTTTTTTTATAAGGTGTGGAAACCTCAAAAGCATAGGACCTCTAACATCATTTGAGCGAATTTCTTGAACAAGTTCTAAAATGGATGGCATACTTTTGTAGTTTAGTTTAACTTCATCATTTTCGATTATAAAGTTTTTATTGGACCAGATATCTAAACCAAAATCATTCATATATGTAGCTTTTGTTGAAAATATTTATCTATATCAAAATATAATTCAGAGTTTTGGCTTCTAAAGGTTAAGTTTTTTTTATCCATATCTTTGATATTTTTGATGCCCATAACAGCAGATATCATTTTCATTCCTTTAACTAGATTTAGATGATAGTTTCCTATCTCTTTTCCCTCTTTTACAACAAGATATGAGGCTCTTTTTTTCTCATCTTGTGTAGCCATTCCAACAGGGCAAACATGAGAACCAAAACCAGAGCACATTCTAGCACGAATACAGCCACCACTCATCATAAAACCTCTTGCAATTCCTATGGCATCTGCACCCATACAAAGAGTGGTTACAGCATCATCTGGAGTTAGTATTTTACCACTTGCTATTATTTTTATATCTTGACGAACATCATGTTTTTTTAGCATAGCATCTAAGATATAAAGGGCGTTGTTTGTTGTTAGACCCACTGATTCCATAAGTTCTAGTGGAGCAGTAGCGCTTCCACCTTCGCCACTATCTACTGAGATAAAATCAGGTATGTTTTTGCCATCAGCTTTTCTTTTTGCAATCTCACAAGCCAGTTCATCTACAGCATCCATATCAGAGATAACTATCTTAAAACCAACAGGCTTAAGTGAGAGTTTTTGAAGTCTCTCTACAAAGTCTAAAAGATGTTCTGTTGTATCTGCATAAGGAAATCTATTTGGTGAAAATATATCTTTTCCTTGTGGCACACCTCTGTAAAATGCAACATCAGCAGTTACTTTTGCAGCAGCTAATTTTCCACCAGTTTGTTTTGCACCTTGAGCTATTTTTATCTCAGTCATTTTACAAAACTTCATTACTTTTTGATACTTTAACTCATCAAACTTGCCACTTGCATCTCTTACCCCATAAAGACCAGAACTCATTTGAAATATCATATTTGGAATATCTTGTGGAACTTCTTTTGGAAATGACTCAAGAGGGGCATTCCAGTTTACTCGAAAGAGTACATGAGAGACTGTATCATATATATAAGTGTTTTGTGTATCTCTATTTAGTAGGGTAGTTCTGTACCATTTTAAAGCTATTGCACGATTAAATAACTTATCTCCCATTGTAAAAATAAACTCAGCCAAAGGTGTACTCTCAACTATTTCAAGATAATCACAATCATCTAGGTTTGGTTTATGAGTAAAGAGATGGTTTGAAGTTAGTGATCCCTCTCCTGTGTTTATAGTTAGATTTGTTTTAGCTCCTGCAATAGAGAAAGCTCTAACTGCTTCTGGAGAGATTGAACCATCACTCATGGCAGAGCGGATAATAGGAGTATGTGATACAAAAGGAATCTCCCTGTCTTTACCAAAAATCACACTTGTATCTTCTAGAACTTCATCTTCATTTAAAACATTTGTAGCATGTTTTATGATAAACCTTGAACCTGAAAATGGCTGAGCTACTGAGAAAGATTTGAAATTTGGCAAATCCTTTGCAGCAGTGTATACCCAGTCTATTTTATCTTTTGAGTCATAAAAAGTCTCATTTGCAAAATATTGACGAAGTGGCTCGCGAAGTGCTTCAAAGAAGTATCTAAAGCGACCAATAACTGGGTAGTTGACAAGCAGAGCATGTTTTCTCTGTATATATTTATCATAAATGAACAAAGCTATAGTAGCAAATAGACCAGCGAGTATAAAAAACTCAATAAACTCTATAAATAAAACCCAGATACTATGGAGTGTTTGCATTAAAAGTCCTCTATCTTGATAATCTCTTCTGTTTTTTCTTGCAAGTTTTTAACCCAAATTGTATCATTGTTTAACTCATTTGAACCAATGACACAACAAAATTTAGCATCTGCTTTATCAGCTGCTTTTAGATGCTTTTGTAAGTTTTTTGCTTTATAATCAAGTGTGACTTTATGAGTCTTTCTTTTACTTTGCGTAAGCTTTACAACTAGGTCAATCGCCTCTTCATCTAAAGCCCCCATATAGTAGCCTTCTCTTTGATTTTGTGGCATCTCTATAAGTTCTAGTAACCTCTCAATCCCAATAGCAAAACCAACCGCAGGAGTAGCTTTTCCATCTAAAAACTCTACAAGTCTATCATATCTTCCGCCACCAGCTATCGCACTTTGGCTTCCTATATTGTCACTTACAAATTCAAATGCAGTTTTGGAATAATAATCAAGCCCACGAACAAGATTTGTATCTATCTCATAGTTTATATCGTTATCTTTGAGTATCTTCTTTAGAGTAGTAAAGTCATCATCACAATTTTTACATAAAGAACTTATAAGCTTTGGTGCATCTCTATATATAGTCTGGCAAGTAGGATTTTTACAATCAAGAACTCTGATGGGATTGGTTTCTAGTCTACGAATACAATCCTCACAAACCCTATCTTTTACGCTTTTAACAAAGTTGACAAGATTTTGGCGATATGGTGGCATGCATTCACTACACCCTAGCGAGTTTAATTGAAGCCTATATCCGATGCCAAGGGCATTTAAGATATCGCTAACCATCATAATTATAGAGGCATCTTCATAAACACTCTCAACCCCAAAACTCTCAACTCCAAACTGATGAAACTCTCTAAGTCTTCCTTTTTGAGGTCTCTCATAGCGAAACATAGGCCCATGATAGAAAAACCTATGAATACCACCAGCTTTGTCAAGTTTCTTTTGCACAAAAGCTCTTACAACACCAGCAGTTCCCTCAGGGCGAAGACAAACATCATTGTCTCCTTTATCTATAAACTGATACATCTCTTTTGAAACTATATCGCTAGAGTCCCCAACAGAGCGTTTAAAAAGAGCAGTCTCTTCAAGTAGAGGAGTCTCTATAAAGTGATAACCATATCTTTTGGCTATGGACGTAGCAGTCTCTATAAAGTGAGTAAATCTTTGGTAATCCTCACTCATAATATCATTCATACCTCTTAGCGACTTAATCATGTAGTTCCTTGAACTTTTATATTGGAGTTAATAAATCTATGAAAGGATACCATTTTATGCTTATATGATATTTATTTTTGAGTTACTATTGGACTATTTTAAAGTATCTTAGATGATTAAATGTCCTTTAATAATAAACTATTATAATTGTTTGTTGATATATAAAAAACTTAAGGACAAGATTATGATTGAGTTACAAAAACTACCATTTGAAGAGGACGCATTGGAGCCTTTTATATCTAAAGAGACTATAGAGTTTCACTATCATAAGCATCACGCTTCTTATGTTAAGAACTTAAATGATCTTATAAAGGGTACTGAATATGACAAAATATCTCTTTCATCTATCATTCGCGATAGTGATGGAGTTATTTTCAACAACGCAGCTCAAACCTTTAACCACACTTTTTATTGGAAATCTCTATGCGCTAAGTCGACTCCGCCAAAAGGAAAACTGCTTACTAAGATAGAAGAAGATTTTGGCTCACTTGAGGCTCTAAAAGAGCAGTTTTTAAAAGAGGGTGCTACTCTTTTTGGTTCAGGTTGGGTTTGGCTCGTTCGTGAAGCAAAAGGGCAGTTAATGCTAAAGCAGACTAAAAATGCGGACACCCCACTAAGTTATGGAGCTATTCCTCTTTTTGTTTGTGATGTTTGGGAACATGCTTATTATATAGATTATAGAAACGCAAGACCAAAATATTTAGCTGAATTTTGGGAGCATATAAACTGGGAGTTTGCAGAACAAACTTATGAAGCAACAGATAATGATGTTTTTATTGCTATAGAACCATGTAATGACATACACGATCCATTTTGCCAGATACTAGATGATATGCAAAATGCAGATAGAGTTACAAGTTAGATATTAAATACTTTTAATTATCTCTTTAGTTATTGTCTCTATGTCTTTAGTTGCATCTACCACTACAAGCTCCAATTCTAGGAGCTCTGTAGCCTTTACAATGGCATCTTGAATGCTTAAGAGATACTCAACACCACGGAGTTCTATACCATCAAGCTTTTTTTGAGATAGTCTAAACTCTAACTCCTCTTTTGTAAGCTTTAGTAAAAATACTTTTTTAGGGTAGGTTCCATCTGTTGCAAATCTATTTAGATGTACAATTGCAGTCTCACTTATCTCTCCTTGAACTAAAGCGTAAGCGATCCCGCTAACAATGCTTCTATCAGAAATAATCATCTTACTAATATTTGGCTTTATGACCTCTTGGATATGTTCAGCTCTATCTGCTAAAAAGAGTAAAAATTCAGCTTTTTTACTATTTATTTGTGCACCTAAGACTATCTCTCTTATCTTAGAACCAAGCTTGGTTCCACCTGGTTCTTTTGTGATAATGGCATCTTTAAAGTGCTCTTGTAATTTTTGAATCTGTGTGCTTTTTCCAGCAGTATCAATACCCTCTATGGTTACATACATCTCTCTTTGCTCCCTATGATTTTTTGTACTTCACTAGGAATCAAGTGCTCTGTTTTTGCTTTAAACTTTAAAAGGCTTCTAACACTAGATGAACTTATAAAAGCGTGTTTTAGTTTTGGCATCAAGTAAACTGTCTCTATAGAGTCATCAAGCGAGTTGTTTAAATATCCAAGTTGCAATTCATACTCAAAGTCGCTAAGTGCACGAAGTCCACGAATAAGGATAGTCGCTCCATGTGTTTTGGCAAGCTCAACTGTTAGGTTATCAAATCCAACTACACTTATATTGTTTAGTTTTTTTGTTGATTTTTCTACCATCTCTATACGGTCTTGTAGACTAAACATAGGTTTTTTCTCATGTGACTCGGCAACAGCAATAATGACTTCATCAAAGAGTTTTAAAGCTCTCTCAATTATGTCAAAATGTCCATTTGTAATGGGATCAAATGTTCCAGGATATAGTGCGATTTTTTTCAATATTACTCCCATCTCTTATAAAGATTATGCTCAATATCAAGCAAGTCAAACCACTTGCCTACGATAAAATTTTCCATCTCTTCTAGTGTTTGTTGTTGTGAGTAGTAGGCTATAACTGGAGGAGCTATTATGACTCCAAGACGAGATAGTTTAAGCATATTTTCTAGTGCAATGGCAGAAAAGGGCATCTCTCTTGGAGCTAAGATAAGTTTTTTTTGCTCTTTTATCACAACACTCGCACACCTTGTTACTAAGTTGTCTGAGATGCCACAAGCGATTTTAGCAAGCGTGTTCATGCTACAAGGTGCTATTATCATAGCATCTACTCCAAATGAGCCAGAAGCAACACTTGCTGCTATGTCTTCATTGTCATAAATGGTTAAGTTATTCTCTTTTTGTAAAACTATATTAGAGTTTTTTGTCATAATAAAGTGTTTATCAATGTTTCTAGGAAGTAGTTTCATGGTCTTTATGCCTAGGTTTACTCCACTGGCCCCGCTTGTTGCTACTACTATTTTACGCTTCATTTTTGCCCAACATTTACTTTATCACCCCTCTATTTTTTCCAACTACTACTACTTTCAATCTTGTACCATTAGCTTTTTCAACCGTTATTGTATCACCCATTTTTGCATCTTGAAGAGCTCTTGCACTAAAAGTTATAGACATGTTTTTACTATCCATTGAAACACTTATACTTTCATTTCGTTTAACTATACGTAAAATTTCTACATCTCTTATGGTTATAGTGCTATCTTTTTGTAGATGGTGTCTACTTTGCAATGGTTTTTTATCTAGCTCTTCTATGGGTTTTGCCATGAACCTATCTAAAATTATACTCTTTTTTAATGTGTTAAGAGCTGATAGTGGAGTGGCTCTTGCTAGTCTCTTTTTTGTTGCGTAGACAATAACCTTTGCATCTACCATAAAGTTAAAGTAGATTTTTTTGTTTTTTGGTGTTTTAATACTTAATATTCCATCTTTTGCAAGATAAGCATCATCTCTCATCTTGACTACATAACTCTTTGGAAGTGATTCTATAAAGCCTCTTGTTTGAATATTTATACTATTTATCTCTATATTTTTATAGTGTCTTTGGTAGTAAAGCCTAACATGATTAACTATTTTTGAAGTGTCTATCGGGCTTGATTTTACAAACTTTACATAAGAGGTTTGAGCAACAATACCTCTATATCCATTTTCTTTTAGTACTTTTAGTAGTTCTTGTGATTTTACTCTTTTTGTATACCTGCCATCACGTATCTTATATATTTTTTTGTTCCTTGGAGCATCTTTTATAATATGAGAGATATAGATATCATCTGAGTCAACATAGTAAGTACTTTGAAGTTTTACATGCGCAAAGTTACTTGCATATATAAAACCTGTTAAAATAATGAAAAGAGTGAATATTTTAGACATTTTGTAGCTTTTTTATTTATTGTAACATATTAATTTGAACTGTAGATGCACTGATTGATAAAGTTTATTATTAAAATAAAAATAATCTGCATATTATGCTTAAGGTATTTTTTGTATACTTTTATATTAAAATTTATTTTAGAGAATGCAATGAATCCAAATCTATATATAGCAAGACAACCTATATTAAGCAATGATGAGAGCATATTCGCATTTGAGATGCTCTATAGAGACTCAAACAAGAGTTCTAATATCCAAGATGACAGAGAGGCTACGGTTGCAGTTTTGAGCAATATTTTGAATAAGTTTGGAGTTAAGAATCTCTTAGGAGATAAAAAAGCGTTCATAAAAGCCGATAAAAACTTTTTGATGCATGATGTCGTTTTTTATATACCTAAAGAGTATTTTATATTTTCACTTCAAGCTAGTATGAACCTTACAGATGAATTAAAAACAAGAATAACAGAACTAAGTGAACTTGGTTACACACTAGCCATCAACGATGTTTTACTCACAAAAGAAGTGCTTGAATCATTTAGCTCTCTACTAAAGTACGTTAGTTATATCAAAGTAGATATAAACACAACAGAACAAAATCTTGAGTTACTAAAAGATATTGAGGCACAAATTATATTTACAAAAGTTGAGACACATGAACTCTATGATAAGGCAAAAAAGTATGATGCTAAACTTATTCAAGGTTACTTTTTTGCTAAACCGAAAATTTTAGAACAAGAGAAGTTTGATCCACAAAGTCTTAGAGCAGTAGAACTTTGTAACTTTATGATGAGCGATGCTTCTATTGATGAAATAGTAGAGAAATTTGAGCAAAATCATGCTATATCTCTTCAACTCTTAAAGTATGTAAATTCAGGTTTTTTTCATTTTAGACATACAATATCTTCAATCCGTCAAGTCTTGACTCTTATGGGTAGAACACCACTTACCCAGTGGCTTATGCTTATGATGTACTCTACAAAGTCAAGTCAAAGTGAGCAGGATGGCGAAACTGCTCTTATGCAACTACTAAAATCAAGAACAGACCTCATGGTAGAGGTGTCAAAGCAACTAAAAGATACAGGCATTGAAAATCTAACATCAAAAGTCTATTTTTTAGGAGTTTTATCACTCTTAGATGCACTCTTTAATGCAAGTATTAGACGGGTTTTAGATGAATTAAATATAGACATAGAAATAAAGGACGCCATAGTAGATGGCAAAGGAGTTTTAGGCGAAATTCTTATATTTGCAAAGAGTCTTGAGGACTTCAATATAAAAGAAGTTGAGACTTTTTGCGAAAAATATAAAATAGACACTCAGTCACTTGAAGACTTGAGTTTAGAAGTTATCCGTAGTGCAAATGAGTTCGAGCTTAGTAGAACAAAAATCTCCTAAGCAGTTTGCAAGAGCTTTACAAAGTTTTTATAGCTATCTACTACTTCTTGATTTCTTCTGTTTTGGATGTAAAACTCTATAGCTTTTTTACCGAGTCTTGGGATTTCATTTTTAACAGCCCAACTACTTACGGTTCCTTCTGGAATTTCTAAAATTTCTGCAAGATTTTTTTGAGTAATGCTTAGCTCTTTACATATATCTTTTACTATGTTTCTTTTTATCTTTTTAAAAGCCTTTGGAGACGGCTGAGATACTCTCATTGCTTGTGCTTTTGCTCTTAAGATCTCTTCTCCATCAGGAGTGTTTTTTATCCAGTTTATAATGTCAGTTGAATTTAGTATCCAGTCTCTACCAGATAGACCTTTTATGATGTCATTGCAAAACTCTAAAGCATAGTTTTGTGCAAACTCAGTATCACTTAGCTGATGGAGTATTGAAAAAGCTAGTTGCATGGATGACGCACTACTATTTCCCCAGTCAAAGCCATCTTTTGATTTTTTAAAAAGCTCGTATTTCAGAGGTAGTTCTACTTCTGCATACGTTACATACCTGTTTCCAAGAAGTGTCTTATGTCCTTTAAAAACATGATTGATTCTAGTTGTCATAATTATCTCTTATAGTTTAAAAATATAGTTTTGGCTACTACTTTTAGAATCTATCTTTTTTATGCAAAAGAGAGTCCTATAAATAGTATAACTCACTATCATAAGCAAAAAAAATACCAATAACCAAACTAACATGATAATATTCCTTGATTTATTATATATTTATATCGACAAAATCTATTGAATTGTTAACATATTTGGCATTATTTTAGTACTATTATACAATTCATTTAAGGAAAAAAGATGTCACATATACAAAAGTTAGAAGAACTGCTTACAAAGAGTGTTATCCCAGATATAGATGAGAGACTTGACGAAATCTTCGAGGAGATAGCTGGTAGTAAGTCTGCAAGCGAAGATGCAAAAGAGGAGATAGAAGAGTTACGTGAGTTTAAAGAAGACTTGCAAGAGGTACTAGTTGACATACAGAGTGGCGATATGGACGAAGAAGAAGCTAAAGAACTTATAGATGACATCTTAGAGGCTCAAGAGGGCAACGAAGATGATTTTGGTTTTCTACAAGAGTAGAAAAAGAGATGGAAAAAGTAATAACTAAGGTTTTAGAGCTAAAAGTTGGAAATGTTGAGATTTCAAATCTTCAAGATAACAAAAGAGAAGTTTTAAGCTCTGGCATTAAGAAAAAACCAACACAAAAAGCCTATCTTACAAAGGTGGGTTTTAGTGAGGATGAGCAGGGTGACACGCTCCATCATGGTGGAAAAAATAAAGCTCTTTTTATATTTAGTGCGCTTACATATGAGAAAATAAATTCATATTTCAATAGTAGTTTTGATATGCACGGCGTGGCATCTTTTGGAGAAAATCTAGTTTTATCTGAAATATCTGAAAGTGATGTTTGTGTGGGCGATGTTTTTAAGATAGGCCAGGGTATAGTACAAATTACTCAACCTAGACAACCTTGTTGGAAACTAAGTGCCCATACAGAGATTAAAGATATGACAAAAGTAGTATTTCTTAATGGTTTTACTGGTTGGTATGCAAAAGTTTTAAAAGAGGGTTATATCTCAAAAGAAGATGAAGTCATTTTACAAAAAAGAGCTCATAAAAATCTTACTATTGCTAAACTAAATGAGCTTATCGTAGATCCAATGAGCGATGAAGAAGCAACTAAAGAAGCACTTTTGTGCGATGATTTAGGAAGGGCATTCTTTGCATCTCTAGCTAAGAGATATGAGCTTAGAGATAGGGATGATCAATTCTCATACTATCACACTTGAGACTTTATAAAAGATTCCATTTCACTTACTATCGCCTCTATCTCTCTTTCACCATCAACAACTCTTAAGAGATTTTTTGAGGCGTAAAAAGCTTGAATCTCAGCTAGTGGTTCGGTGTAAATTTTTAAACGATTATCAAATACTTCTGTGTTATCATCAACACCGCGAGCACGACCTAAAACTCTATCTTTTGCAGTCTGCTTGCTTACTTTTACCTCTATAACACTCACAAGTTGAAGTAAATCATCACTCTTTAAGTACTCATCAAGAGCTTCAAGCTGCTCCATACTTCTAGGATAACCATCTATAATAATAATCTCTGTAGGAGCATTTTTTATAGCGTTTGTGATAGTTTTTATGGCAATACCTATGGGAACTATAAGACCTTTTGAGATGTAACTATCTATCTCTAAACCAAGCTCACTGCCACTCGCTACTTCATCTCTAAGCAGATCGCCTGTAGAGTAGTGAGTAATGTTACTGTTAGCCTCTGCAATAAGCTGAGCATCTGTAGTCTTTCCAGAACCTGGTGCGCCGATAATCAAAAATAGTTTTTTCAAAAATAAATCCTTGAAGTTTTGATCTAACTTTTACAAAAGTTAGCTTCAGTAGCCTTAGCGGCTTTAGCGGAGTAAAGGAAATTACTTTCCTTTACGGGACTATTTTAAAGGCTTATCTCTTAATCTGATGTGAAGATCTCTAAGTTGGTTGTTGTCAACTGCACTTGGTGCTTTTGTAAGCACACAAGAAGCTCTCTGAGTCTTTGGAAATGCTATAACATCGCGGATGCTTGATTTTTTACTAATTAGCATCATAATTCTGTCAAATCCTAGTGCAAAACCGCCATGTGGAGGCGCACCAAACTTTAGAGCGTCAAGTAAGAAACCAAATTTCTCAGCCGCCTCTTCTTCATCTATGCCTAGAAGTTTAAATACCTCTTCTTGAACATCTTGCTTATGTATACGAATAGATCCACCACCTAGTTCGGTACCATTTAAGACTATATCGTAAGCTATAGACTCTATATCTTCGATATCATCTTTGTCTGTATCTTTAGGTTGAGTAAAAGGATGATGCAGAGCTTTTACTCTTCCATCTTCTATCTCAAACATTGGGAAGTCAACTACCCAAACAAACTCATAAGCATCTGGGTCCGCTAAGTTCATTTTTTCATGCTCAGCTATATAGTTTCTAAGTCTTCCCATATAGTCCCAAACGGTCTTTTTATCTCCAGCACCAAAGAAGATTACATCGCCTACTTGAAGCTCGGTTCTTGCTATGATAAGGTTTATATCATCTTCGCCAAAGAATTTTGTAAGTGGACCTTTTAGTCCATCTTCTTTCATCTGAAAGTAACCTAAACCCCCAGCACCAAACTCTCTTACAAAGTCTTCAAAACCTTTCATCTCTCTTTTTGAAAATACTAAGTCAGCACCTGGAACTTTAAGAGCTTTTATGCGGTTTGTATGTGGTTTTTTAGCTATCTTTGTAAAGATTTCATTGTCACATCTCTCGAATATATCGATAACATCTACCATTTTAAGGTCATATCTCATATCTGGCTTATCTGAACCATAAAGTTCCATAGCATCGTTGTAAGTTATGCGGTTAAACGGAGTGTTTACTTCGATATTACAAGCTTTAAACATTGCCTGTAGTAAGTCCTCCGCAACTTTTATAACATCTTCTTGGTCACAAAAACTCATCTCAACATCTATTTGAGTAAACTCAGGTTGACGGTCTGCTCTTAAGTCCTCATCACGGAAACACTTTGCTATTTGGAAGTAGCGGTCAAATCCGCCAACCATCAAGAGTTGTTTAAAGAGTTGTGGTGATTGTGGAAGTGCGTAAAACTCTCCGCTATGAACACGAGATGGAACAAGATAGTCTCTTGCACCCTCTGGAGTTGATTTTGTAAGGATTGGAGTTTCAACTTCTAAAAAGCCATTTGCATCAAGAGTATTTCTTGCCGCAATTGCTGCTTTTGAACGAAGACGAAAGGTTTCATACATTGATGGGTCACGAAGCTCTAAATAGCGATACTTTAGACGTGTCTCTTCTCCAACACTGCTATCACCAATCACAAAAGGAGTAGCCGCACTTTTGTTTTCAATCTTTAGCTCTTTTACTATAATCTCAATAGCACCAGTTTTAAGTTTAGGATTTGTCAATCCCTCTCCGCGAAGTCTAACAACACCTTTTGCTATTAAAACATATTCATCTCTAACTCCATCAGCAACTCTATGTGCATCTAAGCTATCTTCTGGGTCGCAAGTTAGTTGAATAAGTCCTGTTTTATCACGAAGGTCAATAAATATAATCCCGCCATGATCGCGATAACTATTTGCCCAACCAGTTAGAACAACCTCTTGTCCTACATTTTCTTCATTTAAATCTGTACAGTAGTGAGTTCTCAAAATATAGAGTCCTATATAAAATTTTCGCGATTATAACCAAAATAGCCTTATCGGGCAATTATTTTGTTTTTAATAGATGTTTTTGTTTAGGACATAAGTTTCTTTGCTATTTGTGCAACATGTTTTCCCTGAAAATATGCTCCTGCAAGCTCGTTTTTACTTGGATAAAAACTTCCATCAGAACCTGCAATAGTAGATGCACCGTATGGGGAGCAACCACTGATTTCATCCATAGTGCTCTGTCCTTTAAAAGTATATGGAAGACCAACAATCACCATACCATGATGCAAAAGGGTAGTGTGAAAACTAAGAATAGTAGATTCTTGACCACCATGTTGCGTGTTTGAACTTGTAAAGACGCTTCCAACTTTTCCTACAAGAGCACCTTTTGCCCACAACCCACCAGTAGCATCAAGAAACTGCCGCATCTGAGCACACATATTGCCAAAACGAGTTGGCGTTCCAAAGATGATCGCATCAGCATTACCTAGCTCTTCTACACTACATATAGGTATATGAGCTTGCTGTTTTTGTGCTTCAACTGCACCCATTTTTTCTAGTACTTCTTGAGGAAGAGTCTCAGGAACCCTGCAAAGCACAACTTCAACATTTTCAACTGACTCAATTCCCTCTATAACTGCTTGTGCTAATTTATAAACATGCCCGTACATTGAATAATAAACGACTAATATCTTCATAAAAAAACCCCTTCGCTTGCGCTATTTTAGGTATTATATATCAATCAATCTTAAATTGGCAGAAATAATAATATAATTAAGCCCTTTAATTTTAATATCAAAAGTGTATAATCAAACAAATATTTTCAATAAAGAGTTAAATTTGCAAACAAGTAGCATAAAAAAGATTGGCGTACTACTGCGGCCATCAACACCTGAACTAAAGAGCAGTTACTACAAGTTAGAGAAGATTTTTAAAAAACACAATATCAATGTATATGTAGATAGCATTAGTGCTGGTATGATTGATGTTATGGGAATGGAGTTTGAAGCAATGTGTCAACATGTGGATGCCATCGTAACTCTAGGTGGAGATGGTACTCTCATCTCGGCAGTCAGACGCTCTTTTAAATTTGGGATACCTGTTTTAGGAGTCTATGCTGGAAGTCTAGGTTTTTTAGCAGATGTAAACTTAGATGAACTCGATGAGTTTGTGCATAAAATGACACAGGATAAGGTAAGAGTTGATGAGAGATCAGTTTTAGAGGTAAAAATAGTTGGTAAAAACAAGGAACTAGAGACTAATGCTTTTAATGATATGGTTCTAACTCGCTCAACTATCTCAAATATGATTCATATTGAAACTCTTGTAGATGCAAAACCATTTAACACCTACTATGGAGATGGAGTAGTAGTCTCAACTCCAACAGGCTCAACTGCCTATAACCTCTCTTGTGGAGGTCCTGTAATCTTCCCTCTAACAGAAGTTTTTGCACTTACACCAATCTCTGCACACTCACTTAGTCAAAGACCAGTAGTACTGCCTGGAAAGTTTTCTATAGAGATGAAAACACCACAAAACAAGGCCTTAGTCATTATAGATGGTCAAGATATGCATGAGATAGAGCAGGGTGATAGCGTACATATAAGACTAGCATCTGCAAAGGCAAAACTCATTCATAGAGAGGAGTTTAACTACTTTGAGGTTTTAAAACAAAAATTGGGTTGGGGAGATCATAGATGATAGAGAGATTTTATCTAAAAGATTATCTTAGTTTTAAAAAAGTTGAGCTAAATACAGCTGGAGGACTTATAGTCTTTAGCGGTCCTAGTGGAAGTGGAAAATCAATCCTTATGAAGGCAATCCTCTCATCTTTTGGGGTTGAGAGTTGCGAGGCATCTCTATGTGAGTCAAGTGTGAACTGGCATCTTGAGATGGATGACTTTGGCATAGAAAATGAAGAGATAAATATCTTTAAACAGATAAAAAGAGAAAAAGCAAGATACTTTATAAACAATCAAAGCCTCTCTAAAAAAGCGATATCTAACTTAAGTTTTAGCTATTTAAGACACTTAAGTCTAAAAGATTATAGTGATTTTGAAGATGCAAATTTGCTATCTATCTTAGACTCAAGGATAAAGAAGAACTCAAAAGAGATAGAGAACCTAAAAAAAAGCTACAAAGACTCTTTTTTGATGCACTCACAAGTAAGAGCTGAGCTGGACAATATAGAAGAAGAAGAGAAAAGAATAGTAGAATTAAAAGAGTTTGCAACTTTTGAGATAAACAAAATTCAAGAAATAAACCCAAAACCAGCAGAAGATGAAGAACTGCTTAGGATAAAAAAAGATCTCTCAAAAAAAGAGAAGCTTCAAGAGAGCATAGCAAAAGCGAGTGCCATTTTTGAGAGTGAAAACTTTGTTAGCTCAACTCTAAACCTGCTTGATAATAATAGCTCATCTTTTGATGATGCTATGAATGAGTTAAGAGCTATTTTTGATAGTGCAGAGGCAAGGTTTAACGAGCTTGATGATGTTGATATTGAAGAGGTTTTAAACCGTATAGAAGAGATTAGTTGGCTAAAAAAAAGGTATGGAAGTATAGAAGAAGCCTTAGAATATAAAGAGCAAAAAGTTTTAGAGTTGCAAAGGTATGAAAATATTGAGATAAACAAAGAAGAGCTGACAAAACAAGAGATAAGTTTAAAAAAAAAGATAGAGAGTTTGGCCGAGGCTATATCTGGGCTAAGAGAGGCTCAAATAGACAAGTTTGAGAAAGATTTAAATAGGTATTTAAAAGAGCTTTATCTAAGAGATGCACAAGTTACTCTTAGTAGATGCACTCTTAATCTTAATGGTCAAGACAAAATTGAGATAAAATTAAATAGCACAGAGCTTCAAAAGGTAAGTACAGGAGAGTTTAACAGATTAAGACTCGCCATTTTAGCTTTAAAGTCTGAGTTTATGCATAAAAATGGTGGAGTCTTAATGCTCGACGAGATAGACGCAAATCTTAGCGGAGAAGAGTCAATGAGCGTTGCAAAAGTTTTAAGACAACTCTCAAAGCATTTTCAAATCTTTGTAATCTCGCATCAACCACAACTAACTTCCATGGGAGAACAGCACTTTTTCATATATAAAGAGGATGATGAATCTAAGGTAAAAGAGCTTAGTTTCAATGAGAGAGTAGATGAGATAGCAAGGATTATAAGTGGTGAGAGTATATCAGTTGAGGCTAAAAACTTTGCAAAAGAGCTTTTAGAAGTAAGCAGATGTGCTGAACAAGAGAGAAAAAGGTAAAAAATGATAATAGATACACATATACACTTAGATCACGATAGATACAAAGATGACTTAGATGAAGTTTTAAATAGAGCAAGAGTTGCTAAAGTAAAGAGATTTATCATCCCAGGAGCGGATCCGTCTACACTAAAGAGAACATTAGAAATAGTAGAAAAAAATAGTGATGTTTACTTTGCTGTAGGTGTACATCCTTACGATATGGCATCATTTCATGAGCTTGATTTTGAAAAATATATTGGACATGAAAAGTGTGTGGCCATTGGAGAGTGTGGGCTTGATTATTTTAGACTTGAGGGAAGTGATGAAGAAAAACTTAAAGAAAAAGAGGAGCAAAAAAGAGTCTTTAAGGCTCAAATAGAACTTGCAAAAAAATATAAAAAACCTCTGATAATTCATATAAGAAATGCCTCTAGAGACTCAAAAGAGATTCTTTTAGAACTTAATGCAAGAGAAGTTGGTGGGGTACTTCATTGTTACAATGCTGATGAAGAGTTGCTCTCTTTAGCAAAAGAGGGTTTTTACTTTGGTATCGGTGGAGTTTTGACTTTTAAAAATGCAAAAAAACTAGTAAATGTCTTAGCTAAAATCCCAAAAGAAAAGCTTCTTATAGAGACAGATGGACCATACTTAACTCCCTCGCCACACCGTGGAGAGAGAAATGAACCACTATATACAACGTTGATAGCACAAAAGATCTCTGAACTCTTAGATACACCACTTCAAGACATAAAAGAGCTAACTACGCAAAATGCCCTAAAACTCTTTACTTTACGCTAATTTAATCTTTTTTTAGATAAAATCGAGGCTTTAAATTTAAAATCAGAGTAATCAATGATGAAATTTTTTCTATTACTGCTTTTACCAATCCTTCTAAGTGCGAACTTAACATATGTTTTTAACCATAATAAAGAGGTAGCCCTCTTAGAGTCTTTTGATATAGAGGCTTCATTTCTTTATGATCCTATCATGAATAAGATGAAAGCTCAAAAGCTAAACATTGATAAAAACAAGCACTTTTTTAAAGCAATGGATGAGGCATATACTTTTATCCCCTCGATCAAAAGTATCTTAACTAAACATGGAGTTCCAGCAGAATTTTTATATCTTGCTATGGCTGAATCAAATTTCTCCACTCGTGCATACTCTCCAAAAAGAGCTTCTGGACTTTGGCAGTTTATGCCACAAACTGGAAAACTTTATGGTTTAAGAATTGATGAATATGTTGATGAGAGACGTGACCTTATAAAGTCAACTGAGGCTGCTGCAAAATACCTCTCTCACTTGCATAAGAGATTTGGCAAGTGGTATTTAGCAGCTATTGCTTATAACTGTGGAGGTGGAAGATTAAGCAAAGCGATAAAAAGAGCTGGGAGTGATGAACTAGCTGTTTTACTTGATCCTAAAAAGAGATATATTCCAAGAGAAAGTAGGTTTTATATAAGAAAGATAGTAGCCCTTGCTATGATAGGTTATGATGAGCAGTTTTTAATGAACAGTGAGTATGAGCATCTACTAAATCGTGCAAATGCTTACTCTATCTCGACTGTGCAACTCTCAAGTGGCGACTCTATAAAAAGACTCTCAAAGATAGTGGGTATCCCATTAGCAGAGCTTAAAAAACTAAATCGTCAACTAAAATATGACTTTGTTCCACCTTATGCTTCAAGTTATGATATCTATATTCCATATATAAAATTAAATGAGTTTAAACAAAAATACAAACCTGAACCTATGAAAAACATCTACAAAGTTCATGTAGTAAAAAGGGGAGATAACCTCTCTGCAATAGGTGCAAAATATGGAGTTTCATACAAAGTTATAAAAGATTTTAACAATCTAAAATCATATAGATTGAGTCTAAAACAAAAACTCATAATCCCAATAGAGTCAAATAATAAAAATAAAAAAACATCTTCGCAACACTACTATATGGTAAAGGCAGGAGATACGCTAGAGTCTATCTCTAAAGCTTATAAAGTTAGTGTACAAAGCCTAAAACTTCAAAATCATCTAAACAGTAGCTTTATAAAAATAGGTGATAGGTTAAAGATAAATGAATAGATTCTTATCTATTGTACTTGTTTTTTTGGTCTTATTTTTTACTGCATGTAGCACTAGAGGTCAAAGAGTCTATAGCCCACAAACTCCTACAAAACACTACTCTTCAGACAGAGCCCGCCACAGCTCTGTGATGGATAAAAAAACATATTCGCATCCAACTATGAGGCCTTACGTCATTAGAGGTATAAGGTACTATCCAACTGTTGTGAGTGTTGGAGATAGATTTGATGGTAGAGCTAGCTGGTATGGACCAAAATTTCACGGTAAACATACTTCAAACGGTGAAATATACAACATGTACGATATGACAGCTGCTCATAAAACATTGCCGATGAACACTATAGTAAAAGTTACAAACAAAACAAATGGTAAGTCCATAGTTGTGAGGATTAATGATAGAGGCCCTTTTGTAGATAATAGAATCATTGACCTATCAAAAACAGGTGCTTCAAAGATAGATATGATAGCAGCTGGAACAGCACCTGTAAAGCTAGAGATATTAGGTTTTGAAGCTAAAGGCAAAAAGAAAATTCCAAGTAAAAAAGAGCTTAAAAAACTTCCTCAAAAAGAGATCATTAGTGAGTTTGCCCTTCAAATTGCATCATTTTCAAGAATTGAAGGTGCTCTTAAGATGCAAGAGATGCACGATAATACAGATGGTTATAGAACTATCATAAAAGATGTAGAGAGTGATAGAGGAAGACTCTTTAAAGTTTGGCTAAAAGGCTTTAAAAGTGAGCAAGAAGCAAGAGACTACAAAGCACAAGGGCATTTCAAAAATGCCTTTATCGTAAGAGAGGATTAGAGATGATAAGTAAAAGTAGAAAAACAAAAGAGACAGATATCACTATCTCACTAGAGTTATATGGCAATGGCAAGAGCAACATAGATACAGGAGTTGGTTTTTTAGATCATATGTTAGAGAGTTTTTCAAAGCACTCACTTATTGACCTTGATATCAGATGTAAGGGCGATAATCATATTGATGACCATCACAGCGTTGAGGATATTGGTATAGTTTTGGGCTCTTTAGTAGCAGATGTCTTGTATCCAGTTGAAAATGTTGAGAGATTTGGTAGTGCAAATATAGTGATGGATGAAGCTTGTGTATCTTGTGACTTAGATTTGAGCAACAGACCATTTTTAGTTTATGAATCAAGTGTTGCTGGTAAGGTTGGTAGCTTTGATAGTGAGCTAGTAGAAGAGTTTTTTAGGGCATTTGTTCTCAACTCAAGAATTAGTGCTCATATCATAACTCTTAGAGGAAAAAACAGACACCATATTATAGAAGCTTCTTTTAAAGCTCTAGCTGTTGCCATAAGAAGAGCAATAGCTAAAAATGATAGAGTTGGAATACCAAGCACTAAAGATGTTTTATGATAAAACTTATTGTCTTAGATGTTGATGGTTGTTTAAGCGATGGTAAGCTTATCTATTCAAATGATGGCGTTGAGAGTAAGAGTTTTAATGTAAAAGATGGACTCGCTATTAGCTCTTGGATAAAGATGGGAAACCATGTAGCTATCATCACTGGAAGAAAATCCAATATAGTAACTAGAAGAGCCAAAGAACTAGGTATAAAGCACCTTTATCAAGGTGTAAAGGATAAACAAAGAGTCTTAAGAGAGCTTATAGAATCTTTAGGGCTTAGCTTTTGTGAGGTAGCAGCTATTGGCGATGACTTAAATGACTACCATATGCTAAAATTAGTAAAAAAAAGTTTTGCTCCAAGTGATGGTGTAAAAGAGATAAAAGGGATAGTAAAGATAGTCTTAGAGAAAAAAGGTGGCGATGGTGTGGTAAGAGAGATGATTGATATTTTGGTTGATGATAATAACCAAAGAGAAGATTTTATGAGAGTTTGGATATAGGAGATATTTTGAATATAAATGCCTTTTTTGTCTTCATCGCTATTGGTCTGCTTATGATATATATTGGCTTTAAACCTCAATATGTTGCAGAACAAAATTTTGTTGATGTCCCTCTTTTTGAGCTTGACTCTTTTGTTTTGCATGAGTTAAATCAAGACAAACTCATCACAATTATGAAAGGCTCTAAAACTACAAGGTATTCAAATAGATATAATGTCACAAACATAAGCTATACAGATAATTCAAAAGAACTTCTTGCAAATATACGAGCTGACAATGGGCTTTACAGAGACAAAGAAGAGATTATTGATTTAGTTGGAAATGTTATCTATAATAGAGAAGATGGTTTAGTTTTTGAGTCACAAGAGGCCATATATAATAAAAAAATTGCTATAGCAAAGACTCAAAAAGATTATATAATGTATAGAGACAAAAACAGAGTTATAGGAACTTCTTTAGTTTATGATAATGCAAATAGAAAAATTAAATCTAAAAATGTAGTAGCTAAATATCAGATAAAAGAGAGATAATTATGAAAATTTTAATGGTTTTGAGTGTTTTTTTAGCGTCTTCTTTAATCTCACAAGAGATAAAGATAAAAGCTGATCAGTTTGATGGAGATGAGAAGAGTGGAATCTCTGTATTTGAAGGGAATGTTAATATAGTAAGAAGAAATGATGAACTTAATGCTACAAAAGTAACAGTCTATACTGATTCAGCTCATAAACCTAAAAAGTATATAGCAGTAGGAAACGTTTCTTTTCATATAGAGACAAAAGAGGGTTCTTTGTACGAGGGCGTTGCACAAAAAGTTATATATATGCCAAATCTAAAAGAGTATCACTTTTTTACAGATGTGCATCTAAAGCAACTTGATGAAAAAAAAGAGATTATTGGTGATGAAGTTGTACTTAAAACTATTGAGGGTAAAGCTTATGCTAAAGGTGCAAAAAAAGAGCCTGTTATTATGATATTTAAGATTGAAAAAGAAGAAGACAACACGACTAAAAAAACAGAAAAAAAGCAAGAGAAATAATATGATAGAGATCATTGATGCAAAGTTTATAACATCTGCTCCAAATATAGAAGCAGCACCAGATACACGAGAGCAAAATGAGGTTGTCTTTATGGCTCGCTCAAATGTTGGTAAAAGTTCACTTTTAAATGCACTGACAAATCATAAAGGACTTGCAAAAGTCTCATCAACTCCGGGAAAAACAAGACTTATAAACTACTTTGATGTTACTTTTATAGATAGAGATACTATGCAAAAAAAAGTAGCTAAGTTTGTGGACTTGCCCGGATTTGGTTATGCTAAAGTCTCAAAATCTATGAAGCATGAGTGGGAGAAAAATCTAACTGATTATATCTCTAAAAGAGAGCAAATTAAGCTTTTTGTGCATTTAGTTGATTGTAGGCATCCTGATTTAGATATTGATACCTCTGTAAGTCAATTTTTACTTGCAAATATTAAAGAAAATCAAGTAATCCTTCAAATCTTTACAAAAGTGGATAAGTTAAATCAAAAAGAGCAGAATGCACTAAAACAAAAGTTTCCTAATGCAATGATGGTATCTAGCTCAAAGAAAAAGGGGATACACAAGGTTATAGCAACTATATATGATATTTTATTTGAAGAAGATAAAGTATGATAACTTATAAAAAAGCAAGACTGAGTGATATCGCAGCTATGCAAGAATTAGTGCTCCCAGAGATAGAATCAGGGATAATTTTAAACAGAAGTAGTGATGAAGTTGCTACAAATATTCGCTCATATACACTATGCTTTAAGGATGATGAGCTTTTGGGTTTTTGTGCCTTACATATCCATACTGAATATTTAGCAGAGATAAGATCTCTCATTGTAAAAGAGGGTTTTAGAGGTCAAAAAATAGGAGAAAATCTAGTTAATACTTGCGTAGATGAAGCAAGAAATTTAGGACTTCAAAAAGTGTTATGTCTAACATATAGACAAGCTTTTTTTGAGAGATTAGGTTTTGTAGAGATCCCAAAAGAGTCCCTTCCCGAACATAAAATTTGGGCCGATTGTATAAAGTGTAAACATTTTCCAGTATGCAACGAAGTATCTCTAATCAAAACTCTTTAGTACCATTTGTTTATGTAGCACTCTTTATAGTCTATGAGAGTCTAAGTAGCATCTATCTTTTTTTGCCTCCACTCTTTGGGGTACTTTTTCTACTTTTTGCTGATGCCTTAAAGAAGAAAGATTCACTATATATCTTTTTATGTGCTTTTTGTTTAATTATCTTTGAATCTCAGATGGGCTATCCTCTATTTAGCTCCATCATCTACTTAGGACTAATTTATAAGTTTGTACTTCCAAGACTAAAAAAAATTTTTAGTTGCAATTCTTGCATAAAAGCCTCTTTTGTACTGCTTTCATACCTTGGTTTTTATCTCTTTTTAACACTCCTCTCAAACATATTTCTACTACCAATGCCTGGGCTTAACTACTATATCATATACTACATAGTCATTGAATTTTTTATAGTGAGCATCTTATGAAAATCAAGTTTATTATCGCTTTTTTTGCCATCACTTGGTTAACCCTAGTTGTTCGCGTCTTTTTTTTAGCTGTAGAGTCAAACACTTATTATGAGAGACTATCTTATTCAAACACCATTAAAAATGAACAAATAGCACCTGTAAGAGGTGAGATAGTAGATAGAAATAATAGACCTATAGCTATAAATAAGCTAGGATTTAAGATTCAGCTTCGTCCACATTTAAGGCTAAAGAGTAATATTGAAAATTTTAATGAAGAAATAGATAACTTAGTAAGACTTATCCCAGTTCTTAAAAAAGACAATCTTATAAAAAACTATATAAAAAAAGACTCTTACTACAATCATGACTTTATAGATATAGTTCATTTTATCTCTTATGAAGACATTATGCCAGTATATTCAATTTTGAGTCTAAGAGAAAATATAAATATAGTTCCAGCTCCAAAGAGATACTATCCTTACGGAGAAATAGGTGCGCATGCTATAGGCTATGTCTCTCGTGCAAATAAAAAAGATATTCAAAATGATGAGTTACTTGAGCTCATCGGGTATACTGGAAAATCAGGACTAGAAAAGTACTATAACACTTACCTTCAAGGAAAACCAGGGCAAAGATATGTAAAAGTAAATGCTAACAATCAAGAGATAGAAGAGCTATCATATGAGAGTGCAGATGAGGATAGAAAACTAACCCTAAACATAGATATAGAGCTTCAAAAATATATATCTTCACTCTTTGATAAAAAGGCTGGAGCAGTTATAGTTATGGGTGTAGATGGTGCAATACTCTCAGCTAGTAGTTATCCAGAATATAGCTTAAACACTTTTGTATCTGGCATCTCTTATGAGATGTGGGATAAACTATCAAATAGCCTGGACAAACCATTTACTAACAAGCTTGTAAATGGACTTTATCCACCAGGTTCAACCATAAAAATGGGACTTGCACTCATATATATAACAACTGAGTTAGATAAATCTTGGACTGTAGACTGTAGAGCTTCGATGCCTCTTGGAAAGCGTGTATTTAGATGCTGGAAAAAAAGAGGGCATAGACAAACTGGACTTATAAAAGCCATCAGAGAGAGTTGCGATGATTATTTTTACAAAGGAAGCTTGCAAGTTGGTATAAAAAAAATGAGTGATGGACTTATGAGATATGGACTTGGTAAAAAAACAGGTGTGGATTTGCCAAATGAGTTTATAGGAATAGTTCCATCTCGTGAGTGGAAGAGAAATAAATATAATAAGCCTTGGTTTATAGGTGAGACTGTAAATACTTCAATAGGTCAGGGTGATTTTTTAACAACTCCTATGCAAATAGCTCAATTTACTGCACTTATGGCTACTTCAAAACTTCCTACTCCACACTTTGCAAAGTACATAGGAGATGAAGAGTACAAACCTGAAACTACAGATGTTTTAACAGCGGATGAACTTGATAAACTACCTCTTATACAGAAGTCTATGTATGAGGTATGTAATCATCCAAGAGGAACAGCTACGCACTATCTAAGCTCAAAAGTAACCATAGCTGGAAAGACTGGAACTGCTCAGGTTATTGGAATTATGCAAGATATTGAAGATAGAGTTTTAGAACATGAAATGGAGTACTATACTCGCTCTCACGCTTGGTTTACAAGCTATGGACCATACAAAGATCCAAAGTATGTAGTTTTAGCAATGGTTGAGCACGGCGGACATGGCGGTTCAGCTGCGGGAGAGATAGTCTCAAAAATATACAATAAGCTATTAGAACTTAAGTATATAAAAGAGTAGAAATTTTGTTGTTACACAAGAGCATTCTGAATAAAAAGTGCTAGTATAATCAACAAAAATATTGCTCCTGCTTTGTTGTAGAGTCTGTTTGCTAAGATAAAAAGAAGCGCAACTGATGCTGCTATCATTATCAACATATCATATTTTGTAGCCACAAGGTCTACCGTTAGTGGATTTACAAGAGATGCTGCACCTAAAACCATAGAGAAGTTTGCAACATTTGAGCCTATAATATTTCCAATGCTCATCTCTGCATTTCCTTTTTTGATAGCTACTAAGGAGACTACTAACTCGGGCAAAGAGGTTCCCAAAGAGATTAAAAAGATTCCTATAATCCACTCGCTTACACCAAAAGTTCTAGCTATTTCTGTGCCACTCTCAACAACAAAGTTAGCCCCACCAATAGTTAAGATAAACCCGACAATAAGTAGTAAAATAGGTTTAGTCCAGCTAAATTTTTCTTTTGTAGGCTCTACGCCTAAATCTGCTTTTGGGTCATTGAACAAAAATACCAAGTAAGATACCATCAAAAGAAGGTATAAAACCCCATCAACTCTTCCAATTACTCCATCTTGAACCATCAAGAAAAAGAGTACTAAAGGTACAATTATCCAAGCACTATCAAGTAAAAAAAGATCTCTTTTTGGGTACATTTTTTTACTAATGAAAAAGACTACACCTAATACCAGCGTAATATTAAAAATAACACTTCCAACAACATTTGCAACCGCCATATCGCTCTTATCTTGCGATGCTGCCACCATAGAAGCTGCCATCTCAGGCAGTGATGTTCCAAAAGCTACAAGTGTGGCACCTATGACAAAATGGGATATGTTAAAATGAAGTGCGATTCTCTCTGACTCTTTTATAACAAAGTCAGCTCCATATATAAGAGCCGACATTGCAACTATGAAAATTATAAAATCCATTGTTATCCTTGTGTTCTAACTATTAAACTATTTGGGAGCTCAAATTTATTTATTAGTCTAATCTCTTCTTCTCTCATCTCGCCACTATCTTCCTCATGGTTATATCCTAGAAGGTGCAAGATTCCATGTATAAAAAGCAGAGCTAACTCATCATCACTAGTGTGACCTAGTTCTTTTGATAGTTCCAATACATGCGAAGCGGAGATAACTATACTCCCCAAAGGACTCATAGGCATCTCTTCATAAGGGAAACTCAAAACATCGGTTGGAGCGTCAACTCCTCTATGTTCTTTGTTTATCTTTTGTATCTCTTTTTCATCTGTGATAATTAACTCTATTTCTTTGTCTGTAAGAGTTGTAGCAATGGTGTTTAAAAACTCTTCATTTACATTTAGAGTGGTTTTATTATTAAGTTCAATCATAAGTGGGATTATATCTAACGTGGCTTATATTTTGTCAAAAACAGGCAAAATAAAGCACCTGTTTTTAAAGTTAACCGGTAATATTTAAGTTTTTACCCATACCAGTTTTTTGAGCATTCATCTCCTTAGATAGCTCATTTGCACTATCAAGAACTTTTAGAACTTGTTGTTCTTGAACTTCTAGTGCTTTTTTCATAGGATCTTTTCCGCTCTCTGTAGGAGCAGTTGTAGTAGGTGACATATTAGACGATACTTCCATAGTTTCTCCTTTTTGCTTAATATGTCATTATATACACAAAGTCTTTGATTTAATATTAAAATATTTTTTACTTATGTTAAAATCTTTTTATGAAAACAAAAGAAAAAAAAGCACTCTGTATTATGAGTGGCGGAATGGACTCAACTCTTAGTGCATACATGATGAGAGATGAGGGTTATGAGATAATTGCCTTACATTTTAACTACTCTCAACTGACACAAAACAAAGAGTTAGAGTGTTTTGATGCGATATGCAAAGATTTAGGGGTTAAAGAGAGATACAATCTAGATTTAGATTTTTTCTCTAAAATCGGAGCATCTGCTCTTATAGACAAAGGGATAGAAGTTCAAACAAGCGGGATTGAAGATGGTATTCCCTCAACCTATGTTCCTTTTAGAAACGGCATCTTTTTAAGCATAGCAACAGCTATTGCAGAAAAAGAGGGTGCTAGTACCATCAGCATCGGAGTTGTAGAAGAAGATGGTAGTGGCTATCCTGATTGTACGGACACATTTATAAAAAGTATGCAAAACTCTATAAACCTTGGAACAAAAGATGAAACAGCTCTAGAGATAAAAATGCCACTTGTACATCTATCAAAATCACAAATAGTTCAAGCATCATTAGAGTTAAAAGTGCCTCTTGAACTTACTTGGAGTTGTTACAAAAATGAGACAAAAGCTTGTGGAGTTTGTGATAGCTGCAGGCTAAGACTTCGTGGTTTTAAGTTAGCAGGAATAAGTGATCCAATTGCATACGAGTGAGATAAGCTTTAAAGATTTGAGCATCACTCATGTTCATAAAAAAACTCTTAAAAACAGCTATATAAGCGTTACAAGCGAGGCTAAAGTTATCTTGAAAACTTCTAGTAAATCAAAAATCTATATAAATGATTTGCTTAGAAAAAAAGAGAGTTGGATAAGAAAACAGCTTTTAAAGCAAAAGCAAAATAGACCAATAGAGATAAATCTAGAAGATGAAGTCCTACTCTTTGGAGAGGTTTATAGTGTTGACACTAAAGATGCTGAGATACTTCGTAACTCTCTTTGCAATTTGAGAAAACCAACAAGAGAAAATATACTTAGATGTTATGATAACTTTTATAAAGAGCATGCAAAGAGCTACTTAACTAAAAGAGTAGAGCACTACTCAAGCATTATGAATCTAAAATATCAAGAATTAAAGTTTAAAAAAATGAAAAGTAGATGGGGAAGTTGCAACTCTTTAGGCGTTATAACGCTAAATACAAATCTTTTAAAACTACGCAAAGAGCAGATTGACTATGTGGTGGTTCATGAACTTTCTCACTTAGTTCACATGAACCACTCAAAAGCCTTTCATGCTCTAGTTGAGACCTATTTTACAGACTCTTTAAGAGTCAGAAAAGATATAAGAGAGAGAAGACTTTACTCTATGGACGCTTTAAAGTAACACTTGTGATATCTGCTAGATGGTGACCAAAACATCCAACCACTTGTATTTGTATCATCTGATGCTCTTATCTGCTCAGTAACCTCAAACTTATTGTAAGATCTTTTTTTGTGAGCATAATCTTTAAAGTATTGTAACCACGGTCTAATTCGATTTGGATCTATGGTGTCATGTATGTTTATTATACTTCGTCTAATTACCTCATAAGGGTGTTCTGATGGATGTTCAAAGTAAAAACTTCCACTAGCAAAGCCTGATGGATAGAGCATTGGCGAGATATAGTCACTATGCTTTGCAAGTGAGGCAACACTTTGACCAATGCCATTATCACCACTCTCCCAACAGATATTTCCATAAGTATCAACAGAGATAAAAACTCCATATTTTCTAAGTCTATCTTGGGCTGAACTTAAAAATGTCTCTATCGCTTTTAAGCGATTTTCTTCAGTGCTCTCTTTTTTTAGTTTAAGATTGGCTTTTGCAGGAAAGCGGATGTAGTCAAAGTTTATCTCATCAAAGCCAACTTTAGCAGCTTCTTCGGCTATAGAGATAGTGTAATCGTGACTTCTCTTATCAAATGGATCAACCCATGCCATTTTATCATGGTTTCTCCAAATAGAACCATCTTCATCTTTTATGGCGTACTCTTCATTATTTGACGCTTGAAGCTCATCTTTAAAGACCACAACTCTAGCTATAAGATAGATATTTCTTGACTTCATAAGTTTTATAAAGTCTTCTATATTACCTATAGTTCTATCTTTGCTAGCTCCATAATCATTTGCCTTTGCAAATGTGGTTCTAAAGCTAGTTGAACCATACTCATTTTTTACATCTACAACAAGAGTATTTACTTCTGTTTTATCAATGATTTTCAAGGCTCTTGCAACTGTTTTTGAGTGTATATTTGCACCCCAAAAGGTAAGATATAGTGCTTTTATCTTTATAGATTCTAGCTCTATAATACTTTGGTTTTGCTCTTGACTAAAACTAAGAGGCCTGTATCCATAAGCTTTAGCATGGTACTTTTTTTCATCACTTAAAATCGAGAAAAAACCATTTTCATCTGAGTAAATACTCTTTTTAGAGTCACTTATAATAGCTTTTGATATAGGTTTCAATGTATCTTTATCTATTATAGTTCCATCAAATGAAGCAAAAAGTAGAGTGTTTAAAATAGTTGTTAAAAAAAGTAGTTTTTTCAAAGTTGGTAGTCCATATATTAATCTTAAAAACAAGAAGCAAATAGTGTGCCCCTTATATTAGAAGTGCGATTATACTTTATCTTTCATTTAGAAAATAACGAAGACTTGCATCACTCCACTCACGAGAGAGTTTTAGATGAGCTTCTATAGATGCATATACTCTTTTAAAGTCCTCACTTTTGGCACTTTGCTCAGAGATGACTTCTTTTAAAGCTATCTTTGCAGCCTTTATAACATCTTGTGGATACCTATAAATATCTATATTTAACTCTTTTAATTTTGCAAGAGCATTGATATTTTCTGAATGGAATTCATAAATCATATTTGAGTTTAACTCACTTGCAGCTACTTCTATCATCATCCGATGCTCATGTGAGAACTTGCTCCAGAAGTGCTTATTGAAAGTTAGCTCTAAAATAGAGCCTGGCTCATGCCAACCAGAGTAGTAGTATGGTGCAACTTTATAAAATCCCATCTTGATGTCAAGTGCAGGTCCTACCCATTCAGTAGCATCTATCACACCTCTCTCTAACGCTGTGTATATCTCCCCAGCAGGAAGTAGTATTGGGTTTACTCCCATCTTAGAATAGACTTCACCAGCTAGTCCTGGCATCCTCATCTTTATTCCTTGCATGTCTGCTAAAGAGTTGATAGGCTTTGTAAACCATCCACCCATCTGAATATTAGTATTTCCACCTAAAAAAGGGTAGAGATTATACTTTGCATACTCCTCTCTCCAAAGCTCTAATCCACCCCCATAAAGCATCCATGAGTTAATCTCCTCAGCATTAAAACCAAAAGGGACACCACTAAAGAGAGAAAACGAAGAGTTTTTACCTTTCCAGTAGTAGGGACCTGAGTGAAAAGCATCTATCTGACCGCTCGAGCAAGCATCAAAGACTGCAAGAGCTGGAACAAGAGTATTTTTTGGATAGAGCTTAACCTCTAAAGAGTTAGAGCTTATCTCTTTTATCCTCTTTGCAAAACTCTCAACTCCTGTACCTATGATAGAGAAGTGTGCCGGCCATGAAGTAGCTAGTTTTATACTTGTTTTTTTGTTTTTAACAATATTAAAATTTTTAATCTCATCACTTGACTTTTGGGGATGCTTACTATGATCTATAGCTTGGCGATTATTTTCATTACACCCGCTAAGAGCTAATGAAGCTGATACCAGAGTTGCGCCAGTTATAAAGTCTCTTCTATTCATAATGCTTTAAACTATCTTCTCTGGTGTAACTATAATACCATCGCTATCTGCATAAACATAGTCTCCATCTTCAAAACCAATCCCTCCAAAGGAGAGATGCTCACCTCTCTCTGACTCTGTAACGGGGATATATTTTCTAGGGCAAACTCCAAGTGCATAGAGTGCTACAGGGATATCTTTAATCTGAAATGTATCACGAACATATCCATTTACTATGATGCCAGCGTAGTTGTTTTTATATGCCAACTTCATAAGGTTCTCGCCCACAACTGCAAAATACTCTTCTCTGACATCAACAACTACAACCTTACCACTTCCATCTTCATCACGAAGCAACTCTATAAGCCCAGCATTGTTTTTATCAAGCTTTATAGTTACAACCTCACCTTGGCATCTTGAAGCCCCACCATAGTTTTTAAAATCAGGGTCTAAAACCAAAACCTTATCAATATGCTCATCACAAATATCTGCTGTAAAAAAGTCCATTTTTCTTCCTAAATTTTTTTATTGTTTGTATTATAACCTCATATATTATCAATAAGGCTTATTTTTACTTAAGAGTATGTCAAACTTTTTGCTAGACTGCTTGAGTAAGACTTGAGGTAGTTTATAAAATATGTCTCTTTTGTTTTTAACTTATTTTTTTAAAGTTAGCAGTTTCTTCTTTTAATCTCTCAGCAATCCAAACTTTAATAATCGATTGTCTTGTTACTCCAATCTTTTTAGCTTCTTCATCAAGTGAATTTATTACCCACTCAGGAAAATCAACATTGGCTTTTTTAGTGTTTGAGTTTTTATTCAGGGGCTATTTTATCGTAATTAACTGGAAAGTCATAAATTAAATCAACACCTTAAATATCTTTTTATTTCACTTATCTAGTTAAATTATTTGTAAATTGTCGTACGTTTAAGATTTGTAGTCTTTTTTGTTGAAATCATTAATGGGACAAAATCCTCCTTAACTCCAACTCTATTTTACAAACTCACCTTACCAAACTTTTAAAAGATTTTTGCTATCCTTGCAGCATAATAATAAATAGGCATGAAATAGCATGAAAGTAGTAACAGGCGTAGTTGGGAACGATATACACGTTGTGGCAAATAGACTCATCGAACTCTCTTTAAATGCAAGAGGTTTTGAGGTTTTTAATCTTGGGGTAAACACTTACCTTGAAGAGTTTTTTGATGCGGTGGTTGAGACTGGGGCGGAGGTGCTTCTTATCTCTTCGCTAAATGGCGAGGCTGAGGGTTGGAGTAGGGAGATAAAACTTCTAAAATCAAGCTACAAAGGCTTAGACAATCTTGTTATGATGATAGGTGGAAACTTAGTTGTGGGTAGTGCAGATGCAGAAGAGATAGTGCCAAAGTATAAAAACTACGGTTTTGATTTGGTTTTTCATCAAGTAGACTTAAATACAGGGCTCGATACCTTAGAAGAGTACTTAAAACAAAGAGGTATGAGATGAGCTTGCTTCAAGAAGAAAGAGAGATCATACTAAGTAACGAGTATGTAGATAACTTTGACTTTGCAGAGGTTGAAGAGTTTGTAAGAGGTGCTAGTAAAGAACTCTTTATCTCACACCACTTTAAGACAAAAAAGAAGATGCTAGTTCAGCCTCGTGGTGGTTTCCCAACATACAAGAAACAATACGCTCTAAATGAGTTTTTTGTAAATGCAAATGTCGATGTTTTACCACTTACTATCGACTCAAACACAAGACTAAACGATTATGCAACTGCAAAGAAGATGCTACGCCTAAGTGAAGAAAATGATGTAGATATGTTAAATGGCTATCCACTTGTAAATCACGGCTATAGAACTACAAGAAAGATGATAACTCACTTTAACAAGCCTGTAAGCCTAAGGCACGGTACACCAGATGCAAGACTTCTTATAGAGACCGCTATCGCATCTGGCATCTTTGAGATAGAGGGCGGACCTATTACCTACTTGTTGCCATACTCTAAAAACTTTCCACTAGATAAAGCTTTTTTGTATTGGAAATATGTTGAGAGAGTTTGTGCAAACTATTCACGCTTAAATGAACCCATAAACAGAGAATCTTTTGGTCCGCTAACTGCAACTCTTGTGCCTCCAGCTATTACTATTGTGATACAGCTCTTAGAGATGCTACTCTCACTAGAAGAGGGTGTGAAATCATTTTCAGTCTCTTTTTCTCAAACTGGCTCCATGAACCAAGACATAGTTATGGGTGCGGTTATTAGAAAGCTCTCAGCTTTTTATGCAAAAGAGATAGGTTGCGAAGATGCAAATATCCATCTAGTCTATCATCAATGGATGGGAGCGTTTCCAACCAACAAAAGCTTTGCAGAACAGCTTATAAATATGTCAACAGTCATAGCATCTATGGTTGGGGCGGATAAGATAATTACAAAAACAAGAGAAGAAGCATCAGGAATCCCTACAAAAGAGGCAAACGCCGCGACAGTTGCAAACACTCAATACACTCTTGGCATCTTAAATGGTCTTCCGCGTATTGTAGATGAAGAAGAGGAGGAGATTTTAATTCTTGAAGTTCATGCTATTATGGAGGCGGTTTTTAATGACCCAGCCGATACTCTTTGGAGAAAGGTCTTTAACTCCATAAAAAATGGCATCATAGATGTACCATTTTCACCTCACATCATAAACCACAACGAGATGATAACCATAAGAGATGCAAAGAAAAACATCCGCATCATAAAAAGAGGAAATGTACCTATACCCAAAAGGTGTTACGAATATGAAAAGGCGCAGTGTAACCTTAACAAAGACACTACAAGTATAGTTAATGATATCATTCACGACATAGGAATTATGCAATGAACAGACTACTAATAGACGTAGGAAGTACCTACTTTAAAGTTAGTACACCAGAGTGTATAGAACAGCATTTTAGAGACTTTAACAAAGATATATTAGATGATTTAAAATACAAATGCCAAAAAACCATAGAGTGCTATAAAAAAAATGATGTATATATCTGCTCTTCGGCAAATGGAGGTCTTAGCACTCTAATCATCGGACTTACAAACTCCTTTTCTCTAAAGTATGCTAAAAACATTGCTTTTAACTCTGGCATCAACATTATAGAGAGTGTGATGTATCAAAACCTCTTGGACTACTCCATCCCTAGTGATTTGATTGATGTAGTCATCATAGTTGGTGGAATCAACTCAAATAGGGATATTTTTAAAGATGATTTGTATGAGTATTTAGAAAAGTTAAACTACTCAAATATAGTCTTTGTAGGGTGTGAAAATGAAGCACAAAAGCTAGAGAAAAATATCCAAAATCTCGTCATACTACCTAATATCATAGATGAAAAGCTTCATATTATAGAAGAAAATCTAAAAGTCTATCTTACAAATCTATATCAGCAGGATATTGAGGGAAAAGAAGATATCAAAAACCTCTATGAAATCACCGCAAATCAAATCTACTCAACCCCATATATAGTAAACAAAACACTTCCATTTATCCATACAAAATTTGGTGTAGTTGATCCTTTTATACTTATAGATATAGGTGGAGCTACAACAGATATTCACTACTCAAAAGACTTAGTTGATGACAATATCGTAACCGAAAATGAGTATGACAGACTTGTCTTTAAAAAGCTTGGAGTTTATAAATCAAAAGAGTCTCTTATCTTCGCAGCCCAAAGTAACGAGTTTGTTTATGAGCTTTTAGCACATCTTAAAGTGACTGAGAACATTTTTAGCGATGAGAGTCAAAAAGGTACTAAGGTTTTGATGCAACTTGCGATATTTTTAGTACTAACAAAGATGTCATACTATAAACAATCATACATAAACCTAAAACTTCTCTCTATAAACTCCATAGTCTTTACAGGTGGCATTACTAAGGTTTTATCTGCAAATGAAATAGAAGATATCATCTCATTTTTTTACAAAAAGATACTAAATTCACAACACAACCCAATGACAGTACTAGATGGCAACTATGATATTTGGACCATTGGAGCAGGAGGAGAAGAAAATGTCAATTAACTCTATTAGAACACTTATCGAAGATGGAGCTTTAACGCATCCAGAAAAAAAAGTGATTGTTTTTAGCGAAGATAGCATTAGCTACAAAGAGCTTTTAAAGAGAGTTGATCAGGTCGCTTACTACTTAAATGAGCTAGATCTTCCAAAAGAGTCACGAATCGGAGTCTATTCAAACAAAGGGATAGATCAAGTTATAGCAATCCTTGCCATTCTCTCAACTCCTTACATCTTAGTACCTCTTACAAAGCTTTTAAAGCCAAAACAAGTTGAGTACATTATTGATGACTGTGATATAAAGTGCATTATAACTGATAAAGTAAAGCTAGAGAGCATAGAAGAGATTAGTTTCAATGGTCATATTATTTCATATGAAACAGCTTCTAGTGATATAGCTTCATTTGAAGAGATTTTTAAATATTATAACAAAACATACAATTGTGATGTAAATGGCCACAACAATGCCATTATTACTTACTCTTTTGGACTCTCAGGGACTCCAAAAGGCATAGTTATCTCGCACAGAAATCTAATAGACTCAGCTCGTGTAGCATCACAATATCTAAGTCTAGAAGAGAGTGATATTATCTCTGGCATTCTTATCTTTAACCTAGATTATGGACTAAATCAAATCTTTAGCACACTCTATAAAAGAGCTACTCTTGCACTTCATAGGTTTATATTGCCAGAGGACTTTTTTAACCATCTCATAAATGACAAAGTAACAGTTTTACCTTTGATGCCTTTTAATATTACACAGATTTTTGATATTAATAGAGTCCCAAATCCTGAACTTTTTGATGGGGTTAGAATAATTACATCATCAGGTGGAAACGTAACTCCAAAGATGATAAAAGAGTGCAAAAAAACATTTAGAGAGGCACTTTTCTTTTCTATGCACGGTTTAACAGAAGCATTTCGTTCAACATATCTTGACCCATCACAGATTGAGATACGACCTGAATCTATAGGTAAAGCCATCCCTGATGTTGAGCTTTTCGTCTTAAACGAAGATGGTAAAGAGTGCAAAGTCCGTGAAGTAGGGGAGCTAATACACAGAGGCGGCTATATATATAGAGGTTTCTGGAAGGCACCTGAACAAAATGCAAAAAGATTTAAGTCAATTGAGATTTTAAAAGATATTATAAACCTAGAGGGTCAACTAAGAGATGAAGTAGTAGTTGCATCTGGTGATTATGTTTACAAAGATGAAGAGGGTTATCTCTACTTTGTATCAAGAGACGATGATATGATAAAAACTAGAGGTTTTAGAGTCTCACCTTTTGAGATAGAGTCTGTTGTAAATAGGTGTCTGCCCCAGATAAAGGAGTGTGCAGTCTTTTCTATAGAAAATGAAGAGATAGAAGAGGAGATTGTTATGGTTTACTCAGCTCTTAGTGAATTAGCTCCAAAAGAGATAATATTTGAGCTTAAAAAACATCTTGCTTCTTATATGATCCCAAGTAAAATCATATATAAAAGGTCTCTCCCTCTAGTGCAAAGTGATAGAAATAAGATAAATAAAGATGCACTAAAGAGAGAGTTTATTTAAGTATGGCATAATGGAGCTCTAGAAAAATTCTAAAATACAGACCAAAGGAGTAAAATTATGGCAAAAAGAGGAATCTCAATACTAAAAGGTATAGAAGCAACAGAAGTTGTAGAGTTGCTAAATAAGGCTTACTGTGATGAGTGGTTAGCTTATTACCAATACTTTGTAGAAGCAAAAGTAGTTAAGGGTATTATGAAAGATGCTGCAATTACTGAACTTCTTGAGCATGCAGCAGATGAGCTACGTCATGCAGATATGGTAGCTGAGCGTATCTTACAACTAGGTGGTACACCTACTTTACATCCGAATGATTGGACGAAAAATTCCAATTGTGATTATGAAGCACCAGAAGACGCTAGTGTATTATCAGTTTTAGAACAAGCTATAAAAGGTGAGCAGTGTGCAATTAGCGTTTATTCAAGTCTAGCAGATATCACTAAAGGAAAAGATATAGTTACTTATGATATTGTCTCTCAGATCTTAGCTGATGAAGTAGAGCATGAAGAGGATTTACAAGCCCTTCATGATGATATAGGCGAATTTTTTGCAGAGATAAAGAAAAATCTAAGTTAAAAAAGAGTCGGCTGAGTATGGTAGGGTGTCTTTTTTTCTAAGATGCTTCTATCTACTCCAACAATAAGAGCAAAATGAAAATGATTTTGCCCTAAAATACCAAGTATCTCTTTTTGGTGTTTATACTTAAAAGTGCTCTCATCTTGTGAGATAGCAAGAGAATCTGGAATGACAATAATTATCTTTGCCCAAGGTGCACTTGAGTTTAAAAACCTTATCTCGCTCTCTATGATACTTGTGTTTTGCTCAAAGATAAGCACTTTATCACTAGTTCCAAACTCTTTTATCTCAAAATTTTTGTTAGTAAAGAGAGCTTGAAAATGTTCTATTTGTGTAAATTTTCTAAGTCTAAAATCAATTTTTAAACTTTTATATAGATGCAGAAGTTCTTCTAAGTAAGGGATGAAAAATGGTGATATAAGTTGTCTCTCATAAAAAATATTATCATAGATAAATGAAGTCTCAAAAAGAGTTTGTTCCATTATTTGGATTGACTCTCTTGTGTTTTTTGTTAGAGTTCTTATGTTTGTAAAGATATCCCTGGAGTTAAGAGCAGGGCAGAAGAGTATAGTGGCTCTCTCCTCTACTTGCCAAAGAGACTTAAAAACACTTCTCATATCTCCGTGAGCAACTAAAAAACTATTTTGTGTTATGACTTGAAGAGCTAGTTTTAGAACTATTTCATTGCACTCATAAGCCACAACCTCTTTTTCAATAAGTCTAAAACGAAGAAGTCTCTTTATAGCCTCGTCTAAGTCATCAACTTTTATCCAAGCTATTTCGCTATCACTTATCTCAATCTGCTTATCAAAAACAACCCCATAAGCGCCACTCTTTACAGCAACTTCTATATCCTCTTGATTATAAGCAAAAAAGAGATCTCCCCTTTTTACTCTATGTGCTTGGAAAATTGTATTTTCAAAACTACTTACACATGGCTCATTTATAAGTACTCCATGTGTAAGTGCCAGGAAGTTTTCAAGTCTCATCCAATCGGTGTTCCTGCTTTTTTAGGTTTTTCAGGTCTTACTAAACATAGACCATCTTCATCCTTAGCAGCAAGAAGCATTCCCTCTGAGATCATGCCCATAAGTTTTGCAGGTTTTAAGTTTGCAACTACACAGACTTGTGTTCCAACTAGACTCTCGGCTGAGTAAAACTCTTTGATGCCAGCTATAACTTGACGAGTTCTACTTTCACCCAAATCCACTTGAAGTTTTAGAAGTTTTTTACTCTTTGGTACTTCCTCAGCTTGAACGATATGTCCAACTTTTAGCGAAGTTTCAAAAAACTGACCTATTTCTATAAGATTATCTTGTTCTAATTCCTCTTTAGTCTCTTCTTCTGGCTTGTTTGGTTGGGCCTCAGGAGCTTCTGGCATTAAAGGCTCTTCTACGCGAGGGAAGAGAGGAGGGACTTTTTTGATATTAAATAATTTCAATAATTTTCTATCGATAATTAGCTCATTGTAGCTTGCGTTGTCTATAGTAAAATTTAGTGCATCTGCAATAGTAACAGTTGTCTTTGGCATCACAGGGCTTAGCATTATAGAGGCTTTAGCTAAAATATTTGCAACTAACGCTACAGTAGCTAGTGCTTCATCTTTTTTGTCCTCTTTCATTTTAGTCCATGGAGCGTGTTCCTCTATAGCTTTGTTTCCTATAGTAAATAGCTTCCATAATTCTTCTAAGTATCTATGAGTCTGCATATTTTGCATAAAATCATCAAGATTTGCAAGAGCTTTGTTCATTGCATCTAGTTCATTTCTATGGTACTTCTCTACGTCTTTGCTATCTATTTCATATTCAGAGTATTTACCACTCATACCAATAATACGATTTAAAAGATTTCCAAGATCATTACTAAGTTCAGAATTTATTCTCTCTATTAGTGCTCTTTGCGAGAAGTCTCCATCTTGGCCAAAAGGGACTTCTCTAAGCATAAAATATCTAAGGTTTTCAACTCCATAAGCATTTGCGACCTCTCTTGGAGAGATAACATTGCCTTTTGATTTACTCATCTTCTCTCCATCTCTAGTCCACCAACCATGTGCACCAATATGTTTTGGAAGAGGTAGATCTAGACTCATAAGAAAAGCAGGCCAGTAAATAGCGTGAAAACGCAAGATATCTTTACCCACAAGTTGCATAGATGCAGGCCAAAATTCCATGTTTACATCATCTTTACCATAGCCTAGTGCAGTTACATAGTTCATAAGCGCATCTAGCCAAACATACATAACATGTTCTTTATCATTTATAGATTCTGGTATAGGGACTCCCCAAGTAAAAGAAGTACGGGTAACAGAGAGGTCTCTCAAACCACTCTTTACAAAATTTTTAACCTCATTTGCACGAGAGCGGGGGAGTATAAAGTCAGGGTTTTGTTCATAGTGTTCTAGTAGTGCATCTTCATATTTAGAGAGCCTAAAGAAGTAACTCTCTTCTTTAACAACATTTGTAGGCTTGCCACAATCAGGGCAAAACTCTCCATCTACAAGTTGAGTCTCAGGAAAAAAAGTCTCACAACTCACACAGTAGTGACCTTCATAAAAGTCTTTATAGATATCGCCCTTAGCATGCATGACCTCAAAAGCTTTCTGGACGCCTAGCATATGATCTTTATCTGTTGTTCTAATAAACTTATCATAGCTTATCTCAAACTCATCCCAAAGATTTTTAAAAGATGCACTTATCTCATCTGCAAACTCTTGAGTAGGTTTACCACTTTTTTTTGCTGATTCTTCTATCTTTTGACCATGTTCATCAGTCCCTGTTAGAAAGTAGGTTTTATGACCTTTTAGTTTTTCATATCTTGCCATTGCATCAGCTATAAAAGTTGTATATGCGTGACCAATATGCGCTTCGCCATTTACATAATAGATAGGTGTTGTTATATACTTATTCAAAAAATCTCCCTTAATTTTACTTTGTCACGCCAAAGGAACAAGTCCCTTTGGCTACGTTAACACTTGGTTTTGCTCAGCGCAAAGCTATCAGCACTTGTGCCTCTTTGGCTTGTCACGCCAATACTTGGTTTTTGTTTAGCTTGTTAATTTTTTAGAACTCAAATCCGCCAGTCTCGCCTTTGGACATACTGTTGTACACAGCATTTATATACTCATGCCTAAGTTCACAAGTCAAATATTTCTCACATAAACTACAAGACTCTAAAGTTCTCTCTTTTTGACAAGTTTGAACTTTTTGTATCATCTCATCAAGATAAAGCTCAAACTTATCATCTTGTTTATTATCTGTTGTTTGCATAGACTTCTCTTACTTTTTTTATCTCATATTTTGAGCCAAAAAAACATTGAGATGTTTCGTGTATACCAAAACACTCTAGCTCCATCAAGTCAAATTCTCCATCGGTAGCTTCTCCACCAGCTTTTTTAAAGGCAAAGGCAAAAGGAAAAACTTCAAAAAGTTTACGCAGTTTTCCCTTAGGTCTGTCACTTGTGTTTGGATATGAGAAAAGCCCGCCACCTTTTAGAAGTATCTGATGCAAATCTGGAACCATACCACCTGAGTATCTAAGTCTATAACCCTCAGCAAAAAAATTATCAACCATCTCTTTGTGATATGGTTCCCAATTTTGCTGAGTTCCCCCAGGAGCGTTTATATTGCCTTTGTTATTTAGACGTATCTCTTTTACAAAAACGAAGTCTTCGCCCTGAAGTAGATGCAGTTTTGTTTTGTTGTGGGCAAAAACCATCTCAACTCTAGGACCAAAAACAACGTAACAAGAAGCCACCATCTTTTTAGCCTCAAATGCACCCTCATATATGCCAAAGATAGAACCTACACTTAAATTTACATCAACCAAAGATGAGCCATCAAGAGGATCATAAGCTATGAAGTACTTTCCAGTCTCACAAAGTAGTACCTCCTTTTCTTTTTCCTCACTCGCTATTGTGTGAATCGATGGAACTTGCGAAAACTCTTCTTCAATAATCATATCACACTGAATGTCAAGCTGAAGCTGAGTCTCTCCAGAGCTGTTAGCTTGTTGTGAATAGCCTATATCTTTTACATCTATGGCTTTTTTGATTCTCTTTGCAGTTCGCTGAATTGCATCAAATATATCTGTCATCTACACTTCCTTTGCATTTTTAAATATCCAAGATATGACATCTTCGCACTCGTTTATATCTAAAATATCAACACCTTTTGGTATCTCATACTCATCTATATTGATACTATCATCAATAGCTAGAGCATCCATATAAGGAAAATATTCACTCTCTAGTGAGCCCCTAAATATGCTAATGCGTGGAAGAGGTAGATTTTTTAAACCCTCCACAAGTAAGATATCAAAATCATCAAAGAGTCTAATCATCTCATCTAAATCTTTGTTTTGTTTTGAGAAATATGTAGTCCTAGTAGGAGAAGTCACAATAACTTCTGATCCAGTATCTGAAAACTTATAGCTATCTTTTCCCTCAACATCAAAACGAGCCTTATCACTTGGATCGTGTTTAATAATAGCTACTTTTTTGCCTAACTCATGTATGAGTTTTCTAGCTACTTTTAAAATAAGTGTAGTTTTTCCACTATTTGATGGACCTGTAAATGCAACTGCTAATCTTTTTTTCAAGTTATGTCTTTTTTTATTTAAAATTTAAAGTGATTATACAAAATAGTCTTTAAAAGCTTGTTTAATAAGCTATAATTCTTTAAAAAAGAAGAGAGATAGATATGAAAAAAACAGTAACTTTTTTAGGTATTTTTATTATTTTGACACTTTTTGTAGCTTGCGCTGATAAAAATGCCTTTGATAAATTTAATATGCAAGAAGATCAAGAGTTAGCTGCTGCAAATCTACAAAGCTCAAAGATAAAGACTTCACAAAACATAGATGGGATAGTCTCTGTCATTTACCTAAACAAAGTCTATCCTAAAATATACACAAATGATGAGTATTTCTATGTATATCTCTACTTAAAAGACAAAAAAGAGATGTTTGATCCTAAAAAACTAGATGATATAAAACTTACAATGAGACTTAACTCTAAACTGCCTATAAAGATAAAAAAACTAGATGCAAAAAATAAATTTTCTCATCTTACATCGGTTGAAAATGAGTGGAATCTATACTATCTTGTAGCATTTAAACAAGAGAGTGAAGATAAAATTAGCCTTGTTCTCGAAACCGATCAGTCTCGCTCGGATGTTTTAGTCTATCAAAAAGATGAATAATAGAGACTTCCTCTCCTAAGATTTTTTTATACATTACATAATTTGCCAAGACCTTTTTTCCATACTCTCTGCTCTGATTATTTGCCATAAGTTCCATGCTAAGATATGGTTCATACTCTGAGTTACTAAATGTTCCACTCTCTAGATGTCTTTTTAAAAAACCCATTCCGCCATTATAAGCATAAGCAACAAAAAGAGGATGGTATAGAGATTTTTTCATCCATGCTAAGTGTTTTAAGGCGTAATTTATATTATTTTTAGGGATAAACATATCTTCATAGCTCTCCACTGGTTCTTTAACCCTTTTTGATAGATCATCAGTTAAAAAGGGCATAATCTGCATCAAACCTAAAGCGTAAGAAGTAGATAAAGCTGATGGTATAAAGTTACTCTCTTGACGCATTATCGCATAAACAAGAGCCTTTTCATCATTTTTTATATCTCTTAAGTAGTTGCTATATGGCATAATAAATCCATGCATCTTATAACTATAAGCTCTCTCAAGTATCATAGTTTGAACTGGTATCATCTCCTGATTCATATACTCTTGTGATAACTCATAAAGTTTGTCTTGTGGAGCTTCTCTTATCTCTTTTAAGATACTTTTCCATTCAAAAGGATTTTTTAAATCTCTTGAAGCCTTCATATCATTTGTCTCAACTGCACTAAAGTAGTTATCTACTTCCTTATTTTGCATCTCATGTGCATAAAGAGTATAGATATTAATATCGCTACTCTTTAAAAGTTCATCTAAATACTTTTTATCTTTACTAACTTTATAAATCCAAAAGTAGTTTTTATCTACATCTATTCTGTGTTTAGCCTTTTGCATAGAAAGTTTAAAAAAAGATATCGCTCCATCCTTGTTGTTATGCAGTAGATGATTAAGGGCAAGATGGAAGTTCGTTTTAGAGTTTAGATTGTCGCCTCTTAAATTAAAGAGTGATTGTTTGAGCTTATCTAGATGCTCATCATGTAAAACTATCTCTACAAACTGAGATATTTTCCATGAACTAGAAAGAGAGTTTATAAAAGTTTCATCCAAGAAAATGTTTAAGTTTTCTCTTCTATGTTTTTTTGTTGTACTAATAAAATTAGTAAGAATTGTATTGGCATCGTATTTTTCATAAGCTTCTTGTGTATATGGTTCGCACTGTATCTTTAAAAGCTCTTTTTTAGACTTCTCTTTTACTTTTAAAGCTAACAACTCTCTTTGTTTATTGGTCATTGGAAGTGTTTTGTAAAGAGAGAAGGCAAGCTTTAAGCACTCTTCATCTTTGATTGAGAGAAGATTTTTCTTTCCTCGACATGAAATTCTTTTTTTTATCTCTTTATTGTCGGTTTTTTTAATATACTCTTTATATATTTTATAGTTTTTTCCCTTAACTAAAGAGTACGCTTCATCAGCTTCTTTTGGAGTTATATCTTGCTTTAAAAACTGCCAAATCATAAAATTTTTCATCCGACTAGCAGGCTTTGATTTTATATCTTGAAGCGTTATATCAGCACTCAGAGTTGCTGATATAAAAAGTAGTAAAAAGAGCTTAAACATTGACTAAAAAGAACGAAGTAGGGCAGATAGTAAAACTATTAGAACTTGCAAAGCTACAACTATGACAAGTGGAGCTAAGTCAATGCCATTAAAAACAGTTCTCATAAATCTTCTTACAAACCTATATGCTGGCTGCGTTACTCTATTTAAAAACTGTACTATTGGGTTGTAAGGATCTGGATTTACAAAACTCATAAGCGCAGTTATGATAATAACCCAAATATATATGGTGATAAGACTTACAACAATAGAACCTAGACCTTGGATAATTTCTATTAATACACTCATTTAACAATCTCCCCTAAATAATTTTTCAAATATTTGTAAACCAAAGCAATATCTGGACCATTTTGTGCACCTGTCAACAAAATCCTAAGTGGTTTAAAAAAGTCTTTACCTTTTAGTCCTGAGGTTTTCATAACATAGCTCTTAAATTCATCATATTCCTCAAAGTAGGGCGCATCTTTAATAGTTTTAGTTATGATTTTTGCGGACTCTTTGAACTCTTCTGGCATCTCTTTTGGAGCAAATATAGGAGTTATTTTAGATTTCAACTCTTTTGTTGTGGAGGCTTCTTCTAAGTAAATCTTTGCAAGCTCGCCAATGTTTGCATCAGCAAAACCAACATATCTTGAGAGTTCAGTCGCATCCATCTTTTTTAGATGTTCTTTGTTGATGTGTCTTAAGAGATCCATACTAAAGCGAGCAGGAGACTTTGAGATACTTTCTAAGTTGAACCATTTTATGGCATCTTTTATGTCGAATATCTCACAAGGAGGCTTATTTCCTATTAATATTAAATAATTTGAAATAGCGCTAGGTATAAAACCCTCTTCTAAAAGCCATTTTACACTAGAAGCATCATCTCTTTTACTCATTTTTTTGCCCATATCATTTAGTATGATAGGCAAATGTGCATACTGGACATTTTTCTCATAACCCAAAGATTTTCTAATGTGGTCTTGTTTTGGGGTATTACTCATATGATCTTCACCGCGGATAACCAAAGAGATATCACTAAGCATATCATCTACTGCACAAGCAAAGTTATATGTTGGAGTCTTGTCTTGACGCATAATAATAAAACTATCAACTGCATCTGGCTCAAAACTCACACTTCCTTTTATCAAGTCATCTATAATGATAGTATCAGTCGGTCTTGCTAGCCTGATGGTAAAAGGGTTTAGATTGTCTATAACTAATTCAGCTAGCAAATCTCTGCAAGCATCATCGTATCTGTAAGCTTCTTTGTTTTCTTTTGCTTCTTCTCTTTTTTTCTCAAGCCACTCAGGAGAGCAAAAACAACTAAATGCTTTTTTTTCATGTAGTAGTTGCAAGGCCATAGCAGAGTGAAAGCGAAAATTTTCACTCTGATATATAACTTGAGAGTAGGTAATGCCAAAAAGGGCTAAGATATCTAAAATCTCTTGATCTTTTCCTTCAATATTTCTCTCTTTGTCTGTATCTTCGATACGAATTATCAAATCTTCTTTTTTTTGTTGCGAGACAATAAAGTTAAATAGGGCGACTCTTAAGTTCCCTATATGCATATCACCAGTTGGACTAGGTGCAAATCTTAACATGAAATTTCCTAAAAATAATTTTTATAATATTAGCAAATCTTAGGTTAAAGGCTGATTTGTTTATCTATCTTCTTCTACCTGATGCATCTTTTGATTTAGCTCTGCTCTGTGCAGCTTTATTGCTCGGCCTACTTCTAGAGTTTCCTGTGCGACCTCTTCCTCCGCCACCTTGCTTAATAGGCTCTGCTTTTATTGATGGATCAGGCTTAAAGCCTTTTAACCATACTTTAGGGATATCTTTTTTTATAAGTTTTTCGATGTTTTTTAAGTACTCATCTTCATCTATACAAACAAGAGAGATTGCTTCGCCTTTGTTTCCTGCACGACCTGTTCTACCGATGCGATGTACATAATCTTCACTTACATTTGGAAGTTCATAATTGACTACGTGAGGAAGATGGTCTATATCTATCCCACGAGCTGCGATATCAGTAGCCACGAGAACTCGTACTTCACCTTTTTTAAAGTCAGCTAAAGCTTTTGTTCTAGCATTTTGGCTTTTGTTTCCATGAATGGCCACCGCTGCTATGCCGTCTGATTCCAATTGACCAGCTAAACGGTTTGCACCATGTTTAGTTCTACTAAAGACTAAAACCTGCTTCCAGTCACCTTTTTTAATAAGATGCGTAAGAAGTTCGCGCTTGCGTCCTTTATCTACTGGATAAACAGCTTGCTTTACTATCTCAGATGCAGTGTTTCTTCGTGCTACTTCTATAAGTGTAGGAGAGTTTAAAAGTCTATCTGAGAGTTTTTTTATCTCATCTGAATAAGTAGCTGAGAAAAGCAAGTTTTGTCTTTGCTTAGGCAAAATCTCTAAAATCTTTCTAATATCATTTATGAAACCCATATCCAACATTCTGTCTGCTTCATCTAAGACAAGAAAGTCTACTTTTGAGAGATCAATGGTCTTTTGGCTCACATGATCTAAAAGTCGTCCTGGAGTTGCTATGACAATATCCATGCCTTTACGAAGTTGTGCGATTTGAGGGTTTATTTTTACACCTCCAAAAATCACACATGACTTAAATGGCAAAAATTTTCCATAAAGTGCTACACTCTCTCCAACTTGTGCGGCTAACTCTCTTGTAGGAGTAAGTATCAATGCTTTTATATGATGGGGTTTACTTTTAGAATCTCTTGCACGGCTTAAAAGCTCAAGTATCGGAAGAGTAAATCCAGCCGTTTTGCCTGTTCCAGTCTGTGCACCTGCAAGTATATCTTTTCTATCCAAAATTACAGGGATAGACTGTTTTTGAATCGGGGTTGGTTCACTATAACCTTGCTCTTTAATAGCCTTTAATAGTGGAGCTGACAGCCCAAGTGTGTTAAATAACATAAATTTCCTAGTTTTAATATTGATACATAATAGCACAATTTACGATAATATGAGATTCGTATTTCGACAAATCACGTTTACCAATAACTGAGTCTTAATAGTAATATCTTAAAAAATCAATTTATAGAAGTGGTTAAAATAGGGGAGTTTAAAAAAAAGATGGTGACCCCAAGGAGAATTGAACTCCTGTAACATGGATGAAAACCATGGATCCTAACCGCTAGACGATGGGGCCACATAAAGGTGGTTTAAAAACCGAGCCGAAATTATATAAAGTGATTTGTTAAAAAAACCTTAAATTTCGTTGGCTCAGCAAAATTTATCTTTTAGTCGTAAAAACCTCTTAAGGCTCTAATAATAACAGCATTTTTAGAGATACTTTCTGCTTTTGCATTATCATTTACTAAGTCATATAGATCTAATGGAAGAGAGATAGAAAATGTTTTAGTTTCTACCTTTCTTTTTTTAGAGACCATAGCAACAACACTAGTTAAAAGCTCAATAATTTTTTTAGTATCTATTGGTTTTTGAATGAAGCTGTTTACTCCAACTTCTATAGATTCAGAAATTTTCTCTATATCATTACTTGCTGAGATTACTATAATGATTTGGGTAGGATTAATTTGACGGATTTTTCTTGATAGTTCTATACCATCCATCCCAGCCATTACTATATCTACAAAAACTACATCTGGTTTAATTCTGTTGTATGTTCTTAGTGCCTCATCTCCATCAAAACAAGAATATACATCAGAAAAGAAATTCTTAAAAGTAGAACTTAGTAACTCATTAGTTACTTTTTCATCCTCAACTATCATCGCTGTCAATTTTTTTGTCTGTCCAGTTAACTGAACTAAGTCAATATTTGCCATATTTTATCCCTTATTATTTTAAAACTTAATAACATTATACATACTTTTTAGTAACAAATGAAGCACAATTGACATCCTAAAAAACAAAAAGTGTTTTAAATGCCTAGAAGTAGGGGAATATAGAGGTCCAAAATTGTTTTTAAATATTTAATTGATTTGTGTTAAATACCTATAGAAACTAATTATCATATTTTTTAAACTTCTCAAGCCATTTTTTATCAGCTTGAATTAGGTTCTCTTTTTGATTTAAAAGAGAGTCAATTATGCTAATAAGAGTATTTTCATCCATGAATTCTAATAGGTTTGGGTTAATAGATGTAGTTTTATTAGCATCATAAGAGTTCAAAAGATTTTGTATATCAATAATAAGTTGTTTTTTTCTTTCATTCATATTCTTCTCCATCTAGTTATAGTAATATACACTGCATAATATAACACACTATATCTCAAACAAATTTGATACTTTTTAATATAAAGATTGATAAAATTGGTAATCCTACATATTGGTTAACATAATGTAAATTCTCTTGAATATTAATATTAGTTAGTATGCTTTTTTATTTGGTACAGCGTAAGCCGAGTTTTGTTTTTAAAGAAACATTTTTGCAAAGCAAAAAGCGGTTCCCTTATTTTGATAGCATTAATCTACTTTGCTACTCGCGTAGCACTTCTAGCGAAACAGTAGCATTATAAGACGCTGACCATCTGTTTCTTGCTGCCATGTTGGGTTTACAAGCTCTCTATATTACTATAGAGACTGGTGGTCTCTTACACCACCCTTTCACCGTAACTACTTTTGCTCACACATCTTCTACACACTTTAAGTGAAAATGCCGAAAGCATTTTCTAAAGAAACATTTTGCTATGCAAAAGCGGTTCCCTTGTTTTGTACTTTAGTGTCATAGCGACTAGCGAAAGTATATCTGGACTCTGTTCAGATATACGACAAATATGTAGCTGTCTACTCTCTGTTGCACTTTCCCTCATATTACTACGGCCATTAGTTAAATGGAACACTGTCTTATAGCAGCTCGGACTTTCCTCTTGCATACCTAGTATACAAGTCACTATCTGCTGTACCTATGAAATAGTACAAAAAACTTCCTTTAAATCAGTTTTTAAATTAAAAGAACAAGTGTTCATAATACTCTTTTAATATATGAACAGTTGTTCTTTTATCTATAAGCTAACATTAACAAGTGTTCATATATAATTTCAATTATATTAACACTTGTTCATGGAACAATAGGAGGTCTACATATGCCCAACAATACGACATTACACAAGAAAAACTCAACTAAAGAAAAAATATTAAAAGTATCCACTGCGCTCTTCTCAGTATCAGGATATAGAGCTACAAGTATGAGAAAAATAGCCAAAGAGGTTGGTATTAGAGAGAGTGCTATCTACAACCACTACAAAAATAAAGAGGAGATTTTTTTAGAAGTGGCTAAAGGAATTTTTAGCTCCCCTTTTACAAAAGAAGAGTTAGATATAAAAGAATCAGCTTTAAAAGGTAAGGTTTTTTTACAAAACTTTGTGATGCAATACAAGCTTCTAACCTTTGACAAAAACAACGAAAACATGTTTAGGTTACTCATGATAGAGTTGTTTCAAAACAAAGAGCTAAGGGAGCAGTTTATGAGTGAATTTCATGAAAAAAATATTAAAATACTCTCAGAAGTTTTCTTTATTATGATGCAAAATTCACTTATTCGCTCACAAGATCCAATGATGATATCTTATGAGTTTCTATCCACCCTATTTTACATAAGACTTCAAGTGACACTGATGAGGTTTGATAATAACTCTGCAAATCTATTATCAACCCAATTTGAAAAGCATGTTGAGTTTTTTTGGGAAAGTATAAGAGTTTAATATTTTTTAGTATTAAAGAGAATAGATGAAAAAGTTATCTTTTCATACTAATTAATATTTTAGTTTAGCTTAAAAAAAAAGACAACCCTATTTCTAAGGTTGTCTTTTTTAAACATGACTTAGAGATACTTCAATCAAGTTGAAACATCTCTATCTATGAACTATTTACCCATAGCTTCTTTAGCATATTTTTCACCAAGTTCATATGCTTTTTTATTTACATCGTGAACTTTTGCTGGAACTTTTGAGAGCATTGTCTCTATAAGCACATCTTTATCTATAGCATTCATCATAGTGTTTGCAATAGCAAGCGCTACAACAGATTGAGTAATAACATTACCAACCTCTTCTTTAGCTATAGTAATAATTGGAATTTCATATATCTTCCATTTTTTTCTATCCTCGTCAGTTGGATAAACAAGATTTGGGTCTATTACTATTGTTCCGCCTAGCTGAACACCATCTTTAAAAAGAATATAACTCTTTTGTGCAACTGAGAGCATAAAACCTATCTCTCCATCATTTGCATATGGGTAGTAAATCTCTTTATCGTCAAGTTGGATATCAACAACGGTAGGTCCACCGCGAACTTGCGATGTGTATGTTGCAGTTTTTAATCCATGCCCGCCAGTTTTGATTTTTGCTGCTGCAAAAATTTCACCAGCAAGAAGAACACCTTGTCCACCAACACCTGTAAATCTCATTAATGTTTTACTCATAGTGTCTCCTTATATTTTTTTAGCAAAATCATCTTGAGTGATTACTTTTCTTTCACCCTGATGTACTTTTTGGATCTCTGCATACATATCGCAGTACTCATCAGCTTCTTTATCTTCATGTAAAACACCAGTTGGTAGAAGATTTAATCTCTCTTCTGGAGTCATTGCATCATATTTTTTCTTACTGACTGTTATGCTATCTATCCACTCAAGATTTTCCATAGCTGAGACCATTTTGTTTTTTCTACCAAGGTTAATATGACAGTTTGAAAGTACTTCCATCATTGAGAAGCCTTTATGTTGTATAGCTTTAATCATTGCTTTTTCAAGCTTTTTAGGATCCAGCATGCTTTCACGAGCAACAAATGAAGCTCCAGCTGCGACTGCAAGTTTACAAGTATCAAAAGTTGGATCAATATTACCAGCTTTTTGAGAAACTGTCCACATACCTTTTGGTGTAGTTGGAGAAGTTTGTGAATTTGTTAAACCATAAATAAAGTTGTTAATAATTATCATAGTTAAATCAATATTTCTTCTACAACCATGAATAGTATGGTTACCACCAATAGCAAGTGCATCGCCATCACCAGCTACACATATAACATGTTTTGAAGGATTAGCTAATTTAATACCAGTTGCATAAGCTATCGTTCTACCGTGAGTGGTATGTACAGTATTAAAGTCAACATATGATGAGAATCTTCCTGAACAACCTATTCCAGAGACTACGCATACATCATCTTGATTGAGACCAAGCTTTTCAACGGCTCTAACAAAGGCTTTAAGAATAACACCATCCCCACAACCCCAACACCATAGTGTTGGCATCTTTTCAAGTCTTAAATATTTATCATAATTAAACGCCATCTTATAACTCCTTTACTTTGCTAACAATTTCTTGTGGAGATATTGGTCTTCCATTAACTTTAAATAGTCCATCAATATCAAGTCTTGCAGCAGCTCTTTGAATTTCACTATGATATTGTGCAATATTTAGCTCAACTACAAGAACTTTTTCTATTTTATCAGTATGCTCTTTGATTTTTTTAGCTGGAGATGGCCAGATTGTAATTGGTCTAAAAAGTCCAGCTTTGATACCTTCTGCTCTTAAGTGACGAATAGCCTCTTTTGCAGCAAGTGAAACTGAACCGTAAGCTACTATCATAACATCTGCATCTTCCATCATAAACTCTTCGAAAGATTCAACTTCATCTTCATGTAGTGCTACTTTATCTTCTAATCTTTGGATTAGTTTTCTACAAGTCTCTATCTCCTCGGTAGGGTAACCATTTTTATCGTGGTGAAGACCAGTAAAGTGATATCTATAACCCTCATACATTGGGTTAAGAACTGCAGGTTCATCATGTCCAACACCATATGGAAAATACTCTTCTGCTGGACCATCAAATCTTTTTCTTGGAACTATCCCAGCTTCAACATCTTCAGCAGTTGGAATATTAGCTTTTCCATGCATATGACCAATAGTCTCATCTAGCAAAACGATAACTGGTTGCATAAATCTATCTGCTAAATTAAAAGCTCTTACAACCTCGGTATAACACTCAGCTAATGAGCCTGCACACAATGTGATTGATTTGTAATCACCATGTGATGGGTTTTTAGCTTGAAGTATATCGCCTTGAGATACACGAGTCGGAAGACCAGTTGATGGACCACCGCGCATTACATTTACACAAACCAAAGGTACTTCTGCCATTTGAGCAAGACCTAGTTGCTCAGCTTTTAAACTCATTCCTGGACCTGATGTTGCGGTTAAGGCACGCTTACCAACCATAGCTGCGCCAATAACAGCACAGATACCTCCGATTTCATCTTCCATTTGGATTGATACTCCACCTTTTTTTGGTAAAAGGTCAGAAATAACATGCATTACTTCACTTGATGGCGTTAGTGGATAACCACCAAAAAACATACAGCCTGCATCAATAGCCGCAGTAGCAGCTAATTCATTTCCTGTAGATATTACTTCTCTAGTTGCCATTACTTAACTCCTTGTTCACTAAGTGACATATAATTGTTTGCGACAATAGCAGCTTGACGCTCTTTAGCTTCATCGGTTAACTTAGCAAAACTAAACCCAGCTTCTTTATACTCTTTTCTGTCTGCTACATAGATAGCAAAATCAGGACAGCTAAGTTCACACTCGTTACATCCAATGCAAGCTTCTGGGTGATCAATTGAAATCATAGCACCTAGTGTCGAAGTAGATTCATATTTCATTCCAAGTACACCTGATGGACAAACAGATACACAAATATCACATGCTTTACAGTTGCTTGTATTTACCCACACAGGTTGGTTACCTGGGTTTTCTGTCTTAAAAGTTCCCATTTATTCTCCTATTTTTTAGTGTAATTTTAAGCTACACTTTGCTCTTTACAGATTATCTAAGTTTTCATAATTTTAAACTAAATCACGCTAATAGCCTTTTGATAAAGTAACCTTTTGTTACACATCAAGGCTAACACATAATTAAAGTTACTTAGATAAAACCTCCGCAACAGCCTTGCCAATTTCAGCGGGTGAAACAACCACTCTAACACCAGCAGCCTCTAGTGCTTCCATCTTCTCTTTTGCAGTACCAGCACCACCACTTACAATAGCACCAGCATGACCCATTCTTTTCCCAGCAGGTGCGGTTTGCCCTGCTATAAAAGCAACTACAGGCTTAGTTATATGCTCTTTTATATAAGCAGCAGCCTGTATCTCTAAGTCTCCACCAATCTCGCCAATCATAACTATAGCTTCAGTTTGTGGATCCGCTTCAAACATAGGAAGAAGTTGCTTATATGAAAGTCCGATGATAGGGTCTCCGCCTATACCAACAGCAGTTGAAATACCAAAACCTTCATTACAAACTTGGTTAGCTCCCTCGTATGTTAGAGTTCCAGACTTTGAGATTAGCCCAACATTACCTTTTTTGAAAATCATACCAGGCATAATCCCAATTTTACACTCCTCAGCCGTAATAATACCAGGGCAGTTTGGCCCAATTGTCATCATACCATGCTTGACAGCATGCGCTTTTGCTTTTTGCATATCACGGACAGGCGCACCCTCTGTTATAATAACAGCAAGTTCAATCCCAGCCTCAGCAGCTTCCATAACAGCATCAGCAACAAAAACAGGTGGAACAAATATCATAGACACTGTAGCACCGGTAGCTTCCACCGCTTGAGTAACTGTGTTAAAAACAGGCTTACCTAAATGCTCTTGTCCACCTTTGTTTGGTGTTACCCCTCCAACAATCTTTGAACCATAAGCCAAGCATTGCTCAGCGTGAAAAGTTCCCTCTTTACCAGTAAAACCTTGAACTATTATCTTTGTATCTTTGTTTACTAAAATTGACATATATCACCCTCCTCTACTATGCTTGTTTTGCAGCAGCTACTGCTTTTGCAGCACCATCACCTAAATCATCAGCGACGATAATATTAGGAATATTTGCAGCTTTTAGAATCTCTGCAGCTTCACCAGCATTTGTACCATCGAGGCGAACAATTACTGGAACATTTACATCAGTCAGTTTTGTTGCTTCTAAAATACCATTTGCAATGCGATCACAACGAACAATACCGCCAAAAATATTTACAAATATAGCTTTAACTCTTGGATTTTTTAGAATAATTTCAAACCCTTTAGCAACAGTCTGAGCATTTGCACTACCACCAACATCTAAAAAGTTAGCAGGAGTTCCACCCATATAGTTGATAGTATCCATAGTCCCCATAGCAAGACCAGCGCCATTTACCATACAGCCTATTTCACCATCAAGTGAAACATATGAGAGACCATATTGAGATGCTTCTCTCTCATCAGCATCCTCTTCGCTAATATCTCTCATATCTTCTATGTCTTGATGACGTCCAAGAGCTGAATCATCAAAACTCATCTTTCCATCAAGCGCTAAAAAATCCCCAGATGCAGTCTTGATGAGAGGGTTTATCTCTATCATTTCAGCATCATTTTCTAAGTAAAGAGTATAGAGTGCAGATGCAAGTTTTATAAATTTTGATTGTTCTTTTTTATCAGTAATACCTAAACCAAAAACTAACTCTCGTCCATGAAAACCTTGAAAACCAATAGCAGGATCAACTGCTATTTTGATAATCTTATCAGGTGACTCCTCAGCCACTTTTTCAATCTCCATACCACCCTCTGTTGAAGCCATAATTACGGGCATCTCTTTAGCACGGTCAAGAACAATACCTAAATAGAGCTCATCAACAATATCAGCACCCTCTTCAATATATACTTTTTGAACAAGTTTGCCCTCAGGTCCTGTTTGATGAGTCACAAGATTCATCCCCAAAATCTCATTTGCTAGTTGTTTTACTTCGTCTTTACTTCTTGCAAGTTTAACTCCCCCACCTAAACCACGACCACCAGCGTGAATCTGAGCTTTTACAACCCAAACATCTCCACCAAGTTCTTCTGCATTGCGAGCAGCTTGTTCTGGTGTATTTGCGATAATACCACGAGGCGTAGCAACACCATATTTAGCAAAAATCTGTTTTGCCTGATATTCATGTATATTCATTTATTCTCCTTATTTTAAAATTGAAACTACTTAGCTTTGTGTCTACTTGACTTCATATTGTGAGCGACCTATTTTATATAGATCTTTACCGTAAGTATCATTGATTACAGTCACAGGAAAGTCAACTACCTCTAGTTTTCTAATCGCCTCAGGCCCTAACTCTTCATAAGCAATAACCTCTGCACTCTCTATCTTCTTACCTAAAAGTGCTCCAGCTCCGCCAGTAGCACCAAAGTAGATAGCCTTATGTTTTTGACAAGCATCAGTCACAGCTTCATTTCTTTTACCCTTACCTATCATACCCTTTAAACCCTCAGCTATAAGTCTTGGAGAGTATGAGTCCATCCTGTAAGATGTAGTAGGACCAGCACTTCCTATAGGATCCCCAGGTTTTGGAGGAGTTGGACCAACAAAATAAATAATTGCACCTTTTATATCAAAAGGGAGCTCTTTACCCTCATCTAGCAGATCAACAAGTCTTTTGTGTGCAGCATCTCTTGCTGTATAAATTGTGCCACTTATATATACAATATCACCACTGTGAAGTTTTGATGTTATTTCATCATCTAGTGGAGTTGTTAAATGATATGTTTTACTCATTTTTATAACCTTTATATAGTGATATGCGTATGGCGTGAACTATGGCACTGAACATTTACAGATACAGGAAGTGATGCTATATGACAAGGGTTTGCTTCAATATGAACAGCTAAAACCGTCTCAGTTCCGCCCATTCCCATAGTTCCGATACCAAGTTTGTTTAGCTCTGTTTTAATCTCATGCTCAAGCTCTGCCATCTCTGGATCTTCGTTTTTTGAACCTATGTCACGGAACAAAGCATGTTTTGAGCTTATTGCTGCTTTTTCAAATGTTCCACCAATGCCCACTCCAACAGTTAGAGGAGGACAAGGATTTGGTCCTGCATCAGAGATGCACTCTTTGACATAGTCTATAACACCTTGTTTGCCAGCAGCTGGAGGAAAAACTCTTGCACGAGATACATTTTCGCTCCCGCCACCTTTTGCAGCGTACTCTATCTCTATCTTGTCGCCCTCGACAATATCAAGATGAATAATGGCTGGTAGGTTGTAACCGACAGTGTCTTTGTTATTTGCGCGAGAAAAAGGATGACAAGTAGAAGCTCTTAGATAACCTTCAATATAACCCTTTTCTGTTCCTTCATTGATGGCATCTTTTAAAAGACCGCCAACTACTTTTACATCAGCACCAAGTTTTATAAAAAAAACTGCAAGTCCAGTATCTTGACATAGTGGACGAGCTTCACTGCTTGCAATATCTGCATTATCTAAGAGTTGTTTTAAGACTTCTTTACTTACTGGGCTTTTCTCATTTTCATAAGCTTCTTTCATCGCTTTAAGAGCATCTTGGGGTAGGTTTGAAGCAGAGTATATTATGATATCTCTGACATTTTTTACTATTTCTTCATATGCTATTTCACGCATTTTTGATTACCCTTTTTTCGTTTTTTGGACTAAAATATATATGAAGCATAGTTTAGCACTCTTTTTACAATAGAGCCTATTATCAATATAATTTTTAAAACATATGGAAAAATGTGTAAAATTTACACATTTAAGACTCTACAATAGAGTCAAAAGGTGTAGTTTCTACACAAAAAAATTGTTTTTTTCTAAGATCTCTATGCCATCTTTTATGGAGTCAACGGAGATTTTAAATTTTGCTTTTGTCTCACCATCTAGCTCTAACTCAATGATTTTCTCTACTCCATTGCCACCTAAGACCACAGGAACACCAACACAAACATCACTATATCCATACTCCCCATCAAGAAGTACAGAAGATGGCATCACTATTTGAGAATCATCAAGCATCGCCTCAACCATAACTGCAACTGCACGACCTGGTGCATAATAAGCTGAAGTTCCAAGATGTTTAACTATTTGCGCGCCACCATCTTTTGTTCTAGCAATAATATCTTGCATGTCCCCTTTTGTAACAATTTGTTCTAATGGAACACCACCAATCGAAGATATTTCAGGCATCGGAATCATATTTTGCCCATGATCACCAATAAGCATTCCCTTTACTTGTCCAGAGCCGAAGCCCACTTTTTTATATATTTCATAAGCCATTCTGGCTCCATCTAACGCGCCAGCCATACCTATGATTCTACTTCTATCCCAGTTTGTCATCTTATGAATAACATAAGTCATAATATCAAGAGGATTAGACACACAAATGATTATGGCATCAGGAGAGTACTTCATAACATTAGCAACTACTTCTTTCATGATTTTTGCATTTATCATAAGCAAATCTGCTCTAGTCATATCGCCTTTTCGAGGCACTCCAGCTGTTATAACTACAATATCACAATCTTTCATCTCACTTGGATGAAGTGCTGGGGTTACTATAGTTCCTCTTGGAGAGTAGCTTGTAGATTGTCCAATGTCTATAGCCTTTCCAACAGTTAAATCACTATCAATATCATAGAGTATAACCTCATGGCATCTTCCAGTCATAGTCAAGCTATAAGCCGCTGTAGCTCCAACTGAACCAGCTCCGACTATGCCTACTTTTCTACCTACCATTATATTTTCCTTTTAATTTTATTTACAATCTATCTGCTTGCATAATAGCTCAGTCTTAATTTTATATCGTATATAATAACACTACTTAGCTTTGAAAAAAATCCATTATATATACTTTGTAACTTTTGGTAAAATAGATAAAAGAAGAGGTTTTTGTAAGAAAAAAGAGTCACAAAAATGACTCTAATATTATTTAGTATAAAATTTGTTAGTATAGAGAGCATCTATTAGTTCTTGCACGCTTCCTACGGACTTTGCGAACTTCCTATCTTGATCATCATTAAGGTTGGCTTCTATAACTTTCTCAACTCCTTTAGCTCCGATCATAACAGGGACACCACTTACTACATCTGTATATCCATATTCGCCTTTTAACATTACAGCACATGGGTATATCTGCTTTGTATCAGTTAAAACTGCTTCAACCATAAGAGCAGTTGATTTAGCAGGTGCATAGTACGCACTTCCATCTTGAAGAAGTTCAACTATTTCAGCACCACCTTTTTTTGTTTTTTCAACTATTTCGTTAATCTCATCCCAAGTTAAAAGATCAGTAAGTGGAACTCCAGCTACAGTTGAAAATCTAGGAAGTGGAACCATGTCATCGCCGTGACCACCCATAACAGAACATCTAATCTGCCCTGCTCCATAACCTAACTTTGCATATACAAAGTGAGCCATTCTAGCACTATCTAAGATTCCAGCCATTCCTAAAACTCTACTTCTATCCCAGCCAGTCTCCTTTAAAGCCACGTAAACCATCGCATCGAGTGGATTTGACACAGGAATAATAACAGCATTTGGAGATGAGACTTTTATAACATTAATAACATCTTTCATTATCTGAGCATTTTTAAGTAGTAAGTCATCTCTGCTCATTCCAGGAAGTCGCGGGCTACCGGCAGTGACTACAACAACATCACAATCTTTTACATCCTCTAGTGTTTCAGCAACAGATATTACTGTATGTTTTCTAGCAGCTTGTGCAGCTTGAGACAGGTCTAATGCCTTTCCTTTTGCCTTGTTTACATCATTTGCTCTTAAAATAACTTCATGGCAAGAGCCACTCATTGCCAAAGAATAAGCTACAGATGAGCCGACATTCCCAACGCCTACAATTGCTACTCTTTTACCTCTCATGGTACTCCTTTTGATATTTAAAATAGTAAAAAATTAAAGATTAAGTCAATTTAATCTTTAAGTCTTTACTATGTCGTCAAATAAGTGAAGACTTATTTGACGCACTTAGTTCTGCTTTTTGTATTATATCGAATTTATAATAGTATTTAGAGTCTCTGATGGTCTCATTGCAGCTTCAGCTTTTTCATCATTTGGATGAAAATAACCACCAATATCTTGAGGCTTACCTTCAACAGCAAGTAATTCAGATAGGATCTGATCCTCTTTTTTAATTAACTCCTCTGCAATAGGTGCAAATTTAGCAGCTAACTCACTATTATCACTCTTAGCCAAAGCATTTGCCCAATATTGAGCTACATAAAAGTGAGAAGCTTTATTATCTGGCTCACAACATTTTCTTGATGGTGCTTTGTTGTTAGATAGGTAGTCATTATTTGCAACATCAAGTGCAGCTGTCACAGTAGCTAATTTATCTGAATTGTGTTTTTGTGCAATAAATCTTAAAGACTCTGCAAGTGCTAAAAATTCACCCAAACTATCCCATCTTAAATGCCCCTCAGCTAAAAACTGGTCAACATGTTTTGGAGCTGATCCACCAGCACCTGTTTCATATAATCCACCACCAGCTATAAGTGGAACAATAGAGAGCATTTTAGCAGAAGTTCCAAGTTCTAAGATTGGATACATATCTGTTAGATGATCTCTTAAAACATTTCCAGTAACAGCTATTGTATTTTTACCTTCGCGAATTCTTGCGTTTGTAAAGCGAGTAGCATCTGTAACATTCATAAATCTAATATCTAAACCATCCGTATTGTGATCAGCTAAGTACTTTTTGACTTTTTTGATAATCTCAGCATCATGCGCTCTATCTTCATCTAGCCAAAAAATAGCTGGGATATTCTCTATTCTTGTTCTCTCTACAGTCAATCTTACCCAGTCTTTTATTGGGATATCTTTAGCTCTTGACATTCTCCAAATATCGCCCTTTTGGCAATCAAAACTCATAAGCTCAACGCCATCTTCAGTTGTTACTGTTACTTTTCCAGACTCACTAAGCTCAAATGTAGTTGGGTGTGAACCATATTCTTCAGCTTTTTGTGCCATAAGACCGATGTTTTGCATAGTCCCCATGGTTGTTACATCGTATTGTCCATTTTTTACACAATCTGCCATCATCTCTTCATGAAACATTGCATACGTAGAATCAGGAATTACAGCTACAGTCTCACCCACTCCATCTTCTCTATCCCACTGTTTACCACCTTCACGAATTACAACAGGCATAGACGCATCTATGATCACATCGTTTGAAGCATTAAAGTTTGTTTGGTTTTTTCTTGAGTCAACCATAGCTATTTTTGGTGCATCAGCCTCAACTACCGATTGAAAAGCAGCTTTGATTTCAGATTCTTTTGGATGACCTTTTATCTTTTTCTCTAGATCACTCATACCTAAATTTGGGTTTATCTCTAACTCTTTAAATACATCTTTATATTTTGCAAACACATCTTCAAAGAAGATCTCAAAACCGTGACCAAACATAATCGGATCAGAAATCTTCATCATAGTGGCTTTTAGGTGTAGAGACCAAATAAGCCCCTTATCTTTAGCATCTTGAATCGTTTTTTTGTAAAAATCACGAAGAGCAGATACTGACATAAATGTACCATCTAACACCTCACCCTCTAGTGCATCTATGGTAGTTAGCTCTTTACCATTAAGTGCTATTGTTACTTTTTGATTTTTAGTTGATGTTACAGATTTTTCATTTGCGTAAAAATCACCTTTTCCTTGCATGTGAGCCACATATGCTTTTGAGTCTTTTGCAAAAGGCTTTAATCTATGTGGATTATTTTTAGCAAAGTTTTTAACAGCTACTGCTGCGCGACGATCTGAATTACCCTCACGAAGAACAGGGTTAACAGCAGAGCCTAAGCATACACTGTATTTTTGCTGAATCTCTCTTTCTTTATCGTTTGATGGGTTTTCTGGATAGTCAGGTATGTCATAACCCTGAGATTGTAACTCAGCTATACAATCTTTTAGTTGCCCAACAGAAGCCGAAATATTTGGAAGTTTAATGATATTTCCATCTTCTTGTAACACAACCTCTCCCAATTTTGACAAGTTGTCCTCTGCTAAACCTTGACTTGCTAAAACTCTACCTGCTAATGATATATCTGAAGTAACCACTTCAACGCCCGCTTCTTTTACAAAAGCATTTACTATAGGTAGTAACGAATAAGTTGCTAAAGCCGGAGCTTCATCAATCTTTGACCAAATAATTTTTGACATTTTTTGTCCTTGGTTTTAATGTTTTTTTGTTTTTGTAATAATCACAAAAGTAACCCCACAAAAACTTACAGGACAATCATAACACTAAGATAAATAATTTGCTCAAAGCGAGTCTAAAGATTTGAGTGTATTTCTATTTTGTTTCATTTAGTAACACGCTTTATATTGCTTAAATGTGTAGAATAGTTACGTGAAAAATCATGAGTACCGCTCTTGTTTTTCATAAAGTATAGATAAGAAGTCTTAGCAGGAAATACGGCAGACCTTATAGCTTCAAAGCTAACATTACAAACAGGGATACTCGGAATACCACTGTGCTTATAGGTATTGTAGATACTATCATCTTCTCTTATTCTTTGTGGAGTTATTTTGATGTGTGAATATTTACCATAGTTTAGAGTTCCATCCATCTGTAATTTCATACCTTTTTTTATGCGGTTGTGTATTACTGAGCTCACAAGTGGCATCTCTTTGATATTAGCCGATTCTTTCTCTATTACAGATGCAAGTGCTACAATTTGAAACCATTTTTTTTCATTATATGTTCCAAAGAGTTTTATTGAAAGCTTTTGCATCTGTTTATCTGACTCATATAAAAGTATTCTTATCAACTCTTTTTCAGTTATACCAAGTGGTAGTCTATAAGTGTTGGGAACTAGTGCACCCTCTTCTATTGTACTTTGTGCTAGAAATTCACTCTCAAGTTTATTCCTGTCTAGTTTTAACTTTAACGCCAAATCGTCTAAGAAAATATGTGTAGTCTCCCCTGGTATAAGTGTTACATTTTGAAGTGCTGCTTTTGCAGTTGTAAGTTTATGTAAAAAATCGCCTCTTGTGTTGTAGGTACTTTGCATATTTATCCAGCCACTTTGAGGATGACCTAGAAGTCTTAGTAAAAGTGAATCTAGCTTGGATACATTGTAGTTATTGTCATGCAGTTGTGTTATAATCTGATTTATAGAACCTTTAGGTATAAAGACCACTTTAGGGCTACGCACTGGCTGATTTAGGTAATACATGAACGATAAAATAATAATCAATGCTATCTCAAAAATCCACTTTATAATCATAAGTGCTTTATCATTCATTTTTTTAACGCTCTTTTTTTTATTTATACTACTGCAAAATGGCATTTACATCAAAGTCATTTCACTGCCAAATATTGAAATTGAGAGATTATACATTAAATGGAATGAAAAACTAAGTATTAGCGTTCAAGAGGTAAAAATCACTAAAGATTCAGAGCAAAACGATACTAAACTAAGCGCTGATGGAGTTAGCGAACTTTTAAAATCTCTACTACTTTTTGATAATTGGTTTGAACGATTTGAAGTTAATAAGATCAGCTTCAATGATATAAATGCTTCATTTTTATATGTAAATGGCTCAAATGGATACCTAAAAGCATCATCAAAAGAGTTCTTGCTAAAGAGTTCCCTTTTTTATGAATCAAACTACTTAAATGCTGAGATTACAGAATTTTCACATCTTAAGAACAAGATAAGCATAAATGGAAACTTAATTTTTGATGGAGATAAAAAAGAGCTAATCTCTAATCTAAATATAAACATAAACAATGATATCTTTTTCAAAGCCTATGCATTAGCTAATAACAAAAAACTTTTTTATAAGATCGATGCAAAAGAAAAAATCAAAAGCTTAAAGCACACCATGGAGATGATAAACATGCCCAAAGAGGTCAAATATTGGGCTTATGATGCTATCAATTTTGAAAAACTAGAGATAAAGAGCGCATCTGGTTGGCTTGAGTATGAAAGATTAAATGAAGCATATAAAAATATCATAGTTAAAGCTAGCGCATCTAAGCTTGCCTATACTTACCATGAAAAACTTGAGCCTGTTTTTACACAAAAAACTGAACTAGAGTTTAGAGATGGAGTCCTCTATATCAGGCCTAAAGAAACTTATCAATATGGTTTTAACTTACAAAATAGCTGGTTAAAGATAGACTTTTCTAAAAAAGAAGAACTTCTTAGTCTATTTTTAAATTTCGATGGCAAAGTAAACAAAGACCTACTATATCTGTTGAGTATTTATGAGATAAAGCTTCCAATCCTACAAAACAGCGGTAGCGTCAAAACTGATCTTAAAATTACTGTAGGGCTTCGCGAGATAGATGTAGATGCTAAAGGAATATTTTATGTAAATGTGGCAAATTTTAACTACTTAGGCTTAGATATTGATGTAACTGACACAAAAGTCTATCTTGATAATTACGATGTTCGTATACCTAAGATGAATGCAAAGTATAAAGATATAGCTACGGCTATAGTTGACGTTACATATGATGCTAAAAAGAGTGATGGCAAGATTGACTTTGATATACAAGATATTACTTTTAATGGGTTTGAACTAAAACAAAAACCACTAAAAGCGACTTATACTATCTCAAACAAACAAGATACTATAGAGATAGAAAAGTCAAAGTGGAATTATAAAGATAGGACTATTGACCTTGACGGCTTAAAAGTCTTGTTTGATCTAGAAACTCTAATTGCTAAAGTTCCTACTGCTCATATCGAGGTACAAAACTTATCAAGCGCTTTTGCATCTGGAGAATTAAGATTAAAACCTTTAAAGGCAGATTTTGATATTGATTTATTGACATTTGACTTAAATGATGAAGTTAAAATGAACCAATCAAGCGCTTCATTAAAACTAGAGTATGATAAGAAACTCATTATAAGCTCAAATGAAAATATAAGATTTAGTGCAAAGGGTTTAGACTACACACTTGGGAGCACTACATTAGAGTTAGATAAAGAGGAATTTAGAGTGATGTCTTCTAGGGCCAAAATAAAAGATTTAGCAGATGCAAAATTTAGTGCATATTATATTTTTGATAAAAATAGAGGCGTAATAAATCTAAAACAACTCCATTTTAAAAATAATGATTTAGGCGAAATCTTTAATTCAAAAGATATGATGAAGCTCAATATTAACCATGATGTCAAAGAGACAAGTATAAAATCAGATGACTTTGATGCTAAATTTAGCATCGAAGATAGAGGTTGGAGACTAACGTTTAACTCACTAGACAAACTCTCTCAAAATTCAAAGCTTCTACAAGACTACAATGTAACAAATG